>CAZMJD010000001.1:0-15495 GCA_964566385.1 uncultured Candidatus Poseidoniales archaeon
ATTCATGTTCTAACGGTTTCATCCGGGGTATTTCTGTCTCTAGCCGTGGCTGACAACAATGCTGTAGTGAGCAGTAATGACGCCACGAGAGAGAGGCCAATCATGAGAGCGGATAGCATCCCAAATGTTCCGAAGAAACCCATTGTTGAGCGTGAGATGATGAGAAAACCAGTCGCATCAGATGCCGCCGCTCCGATCAGTGCAAGGCCACATGCGGAACCGATGCCCGCCACCGCTCCATCGAGATCGGCTCCCCTCGCCCTCTCTTCCCGATATCGTTCAGTGACATGAATGCAGTAATCAATCCCAACCCCGAGGCTGATGGCTGCAATTGCAACGGTGACTGGATTAATCGAATAACCGAGGAGGTGAATGCCACCATATAACCAAGCAATCACTGTTAAAATCGGGAGCGTGGTAATGAGTGCTTGTCGAACCGAACGGAATCCGATAATGAGTGTAATCAAGCAGAACAAACTTCCCCAGACCAATGAGCGCTGAAGTTCATCTTGCATCAATGAAGAAGCAATGTAGCGCGTCACAGGCTTGTCAGTTGGAATTACCCACGTTAGAATCACACCATCTATATTGGATGTTTCAGGCCCTCCCCTAGTTTTAGGGTCGCCATTTGTAAGTGCATAGAGTGGCTCAAGGTCTCGTTCTAGTTCTTCCAGAGCAAGCCGGGTAAAACTGAACTCTTCTGGTTGACGAATGCCGAAACGAATGGCTGTTTGATGATATGTTGGTTGTTCCCCATCCATTGTCATCCAAGGTGCAGTTGGATCGAGCTCTTCTTTTGGTGAGATGTAATTGCGAATATCACCTGCAGGAATGGGGGGGGACAAACTTGTTTCAGGCACTCCAGCTATCGTGGCGTAGCCGATTCCGAAGTTGAGACATCCTCTGTCCTCGAAGTTAATGATATCCAGATGACTGAGCAGTCCACTTCCTGGCAATGTCGAGCATCCAACTCCATTATCCGGCAGACTTTCGTTCCATCCATATGGCGTGAATAGCGAAGCATTTTCTACATGAGCGAGTCGCAATGCGATGACAATGCCATGTATGCTCCTTACATCAATGCGCCCATCAGGTAGGCGGGCGAATCGATCAGGATCATCGGCAGACGCATTATTCATGTTATCATCGAATTCACCTAGAGCGGCAATCACAGATGGATGTAGAACATCTCCTTCAAGAAGAACTGCAGCAGGCTCACCTTCTTCTGTGAATCGTTCATTGACAAGGACAATTGATTGTCCGAAATCTGATTCGATATCAAGAAAATCTTCAATTCGAAAATCCCCCTTGAGTTGGGTCATTCCCCATAGGGCTGGTAAAGTGACCAGAGCAGCCATCACTAGGATGACTGTGCTGTGCCGTGATGCTCTTTGAGCAATATTCCCAACAGTTTCTGCAGAGATCAATACCCCTACGTTGTATCTATCACCCTCCCCTTCTTTTTCGAATGCCTCATCGAAGCTGAGTCGTAGAAGGGGCACCCATAAACCGGTTACAAGAAAGGCAGACCCCACGCCAAGAATTGCTTCAATTGCAAAAGATCTCAATGCCGGTATATTCGAACCAAGGTTGGCCGAGAACGCAGCCATAGTGGTCACGGATGTCAGAAATATTGCACGTCCTACACGATGAAGTGTCACTTGAGTCGCTTCTTCTGTTGGTTTCCCCTCTCTCCTTTCTTCTTTGTAGCGATGGAGAGCATGCAATGCGTCATCGATGCCAAGTGCAAGGATGAGTATGGGTAAGAGGTAACTGAATTGAGAGCGATGGATGAGTTGAATCCCTATGGTGGAGCCAAACTGATCGAGGTACCCTATCCAACCCTGCATCCATACCAAACTGACGAATAATCCGGTTCCTACAATTGCCACATCTGACCATCGTCGTAATGAGAGATACAGTAAGATGGCGACCGCTACAATCATCAGAATCAGCAGTGCACCTGATTGCTGTAACTCTCTATTCACTTCGACCTGAAGTAGAGCGTTGACAGAGAGTGTCATCATCAATTCATCTGATGTACGCATATCCTGCTCAACTGCAGCCAATCCCCATTCCGCAGAACAAGGAGTGCCTTCTTCCACCATCCATTGTCTGCATTGTTCAGTACTGTAACCAGGGGGGTGGATCACTAACCCTGACCGCGTCATCCTATAGCCGCCGATGATGATTCCATCGTCAGTGAAGTGAACACCACGTTCTTGTCGAGAATCTTTCCAACTGAACGTCCACCCTTCTTCTTCCATGAGAAGTCGGTCATATTGAATGAGAACCCATGTTGAGGAGGCAGACCACCTCCCTTCCATCCAACTCGCATTCATGAATTCGCCACTGTCATCGAGTTTCCCCCCTACCGGGCCTATCACTCCAGTTTCATCCTCTATCAGAAAGGCCCTGTCGAGGGAAACCATACGCAGAAAACTTGCTGGGGATGCATTCACTATTCGGTGCACGGCTAGGTCGATGTGTGATTGAGTCACATTCCTATCATCGAATTCTAAACACTCTATCTCTCCACACTCTGTCCAATCTGCCCGGGATTGTGTGATTTGCCCGAAGGCGTTTCTTCCAGCCTGAGTCAGTGTTGTGTTGCCGGCCATGAATGCTCTGACAATATCGCTGATCGATAAGACACCATCCGTCTCTGAACCCGTGATGTCAGATGCGAATGGTTGGTGGAAATCAGACAGAACGGATTTTCTCGCAGCCATCGTCTTGACATCGATTTCCCGCAAGACGCTGAGATTGAACACCCCTCCTTTCGGTACCTCAATCCCCATCCCATCACCCCTGTAGGGTTGTATGGATGTTGGTTGTGGCAAGTGCTCAGCAGCTACGGTCCCATCCTTCAGAACACGCATCTCTTGATGCACGTCCTTAACCTCGCTCCCTTCTTGGCGAACAGTTGTCAAAAATCCCATGATGATGTTTGCAGCAGCAAAGTCGTCAAGCAACACTTGTTCTGCTTCTAGTTCAGGAGATTCCATGTTGTAATCTTCGAGATCGAAAGGGGAGAGAACAGTCAAAGCCCCTGGAAGAAGAAGAATAGTGAGCACACCTACAGATAAGTGGACTTTCCACCTATGCCTCACAACGGGCCCTATCCAAGACGGTGTTGCATCCATTTCGATTCGCCGCTGTGTATTACCCTTATCCATTCTTCGTATGGCTGAAACTTCATCCAACGGTCCGAAGCCTGTATATTTGCATACTCTCTCAGGATATCATGGGCTTGGGCTTTAGAAATCCGCTGAAGGCCTTGCGGTACGGATTTTTGGTCCTTCTGAATTCGGGATTTTTCGTCGTGACTGCACTATCGATTCTCTTTGGTTCTTCACTACGTCTTGTTGGACGTTCTGGTTTCGAATCAGATTTTGAATCCAGTGGTGCCATAATTGCGGTGAGTAATCTTCTCACTTCAGCATACAACACGAACCAGAGCATGATGCTGGCGGCAGGTGTTGTTTCAGGTCTACTGATATTTTTCGCAGCCATCCAATCCTTCCTATACGCAACCACGGTTTCGACGACCGATGCAAAATCAAGAAATGAGATAGGCATCCGGGAGAATGGCTGGTTCGCCATCACTCGTCGTTCCATCCCCCTTTCATTCGAATTGGGATTCATTTTTCTCGTTGGAATCATTTCCGGTTTGATCACATTCCTTGGTTTCTATCAGGTTTCTCAGATGGTCGCGGGTTCTGCAGAGATACCTATAGCTCTACAGATCGCTTCGTTCTCGATGGGGTCCATCGTAGGTATGACGAGCGTTCTGGGCATCATCCCATACGTCGCAGCCCGAGCAGCTGAGATTACGGATGAAGGATGGCGCCGGGGTTACTTAGCAATCGGTAAGGAATCCCGGGGATTGAACCCCCCCCCCTCTTGTTTCAATCCATCTTGATGAGGAACCAACACCTGAGCCTGAATCAGGTGTCTTGCTCTCAGAACCAACTGCCTATCTTACGGGTGACCTTTCATCGTTTCAGAATTCTCTGTTTTCCGTAGATTCTTCAGAGGAGGTGGTTCGAACTGCTAAACGCACCTCCATCAGAAAAGGCCTCCTTACTGGCCTCCTGCTTGGCTTTCCAATCATGATGCTCATGTTTGGGATGGGCTACATGGAAGGGGACTGGGACGAAGAGCAAGGACTTGGATTCAGATCTGAAGGAGCTCAACAAGTTCTTTACCTTCAAGCAGGAGTAGACCCTTGCGGCATTGATGGGAAAATTTACGAGCAGGGCCTGAGCAATGAGTGGTTCTCATCATCACTTACCTTCGCAGGTGACTGCGATGGGAATATCTACCTTGAACAAGTAAGAGTGTTCTCAGACATGACTTTGATCAATGGTTCTGCTACCATCACGCACAACCTTCCTGTAACTGCAACTGGCGAATTCTGTGATATCTCACTCCGCATCCGTGCTGCACCTAATGATATGAATGAGATTTATTCATCTACGAACATTTACAACCAATGGGAGGGAGAAGCACCCTCGTCAAAATGTGATGGGGAATTGAGTTTGATCACATGGATGTATTTTGAACAGGAAGATCACCATCGTGAAGTGAGCATTGGAACCGTAAGCATAGATGATGGGTCTTTGAGAATCACAGTCAATCAATCGAATACATCTATTCTTAGCGATGGTGCAAAACAGACGTTGGTGAGCATTGATTTCAATCACTGGAGGGAAGATTTTGAACCTAGACCAGTGATAGGATATGTCGATAGCAGCACATTACGCTTCACAACCTCTGCTCCTCTAGATACCTTCTCAACACCCATGAGTGACGTGGTTTATCGAGTTCAAGGAGGTGGCATGACGGGAGATGAGGCAGATGCCACGATGGGAATTATGGTGATGATGATGAATGGCCTATGTTGCTTCGGATTGTTCATTCTTCCATTAGGGGTCAGTTTGAGGAAGAAGGACAACCACTTTGCAATCACTCAATTCTTAACGATGCTCCCATTCTTATTCATCGGTGGTTTTGCGTCAGGATTGTGATGAGAATGAAATCATTTGAATTTGAAGGAGTGACTGTAACTCCAGGGACGATTGGTAAATGCGAAATAGAGGTTGGTTCAGATGCCCTCGGCCGAGAGATGTGCGTCAATATCCACATCGTACATGGCACCTCTCCCGGACCGGTCGTAGCTTGTATCGGTACGATTCATGGCGATGAACTCAATGGGATGGCGATCATCCATCATCTGATCACAGGCCCTGACCACCTCCAGGGCACAGGAGATGATGTCATTGATCCTGACCTCCTCAGAGGCACCCTTATCCTGGTACCTATAGCCAATCCCTCTGCGGTGCTTCGTGGAACGCGCCAAGGAGCCGATGGACATGATCTGAACCGAATGTTCCCGGGTAAGAAGAAAGGAAAATTCACCCAACGCCTGGCTCACACTCTTTTCCACAGGATTGTTGACCACTGTGACATGATTGTTGATCTTCATTCAGCCCCTTCATCTCGTCTCAATGTCCCTCATCTACGGGCCAATCTTGATGATCCTGGTTCCCGCAAAATGGCCGGCCTCTTCGGTCTTCAGATCACTCTTCACTCAGTTGGTGCTGAAGGAACCCTCAGACGCACAGCTGTTGATTCAGGCATACCAGCAGTTCTGTTGGAAGCAGGGACGTCTCATCGTTTTGAACCGGAGATGATTCGCCTTGGAGTCAGAGGCCTACTCGAGATGTTTGCGGGTTTGGAAATGCTACCTCCTCTCAAAGAACGGGCTGCAGTCAATCTCATGGTGCGTCGTTCACGTTGGGTCCGCGCAAATTGTGGCGGTATCCTTCACGCGTCTGTCGATGGCGGAGAACTCGTTGACAAGGGTCAGACCTTGGCACAGATCGTGGATCCATTGGGGATTGCAGTATCTTCTATTCAAGCACCTGTATCTGGTATAGTCATCGGCCTAGCAACCCATCCGCTTGTTCATTCAGGCGACCCAGTTGCTAATATCGTCATGCTCGATGAGATTCAACGTACTCTCCTTCGGGAACATGGGGTCGAAGGTCGTATTGATGCAGCTCTTGATACAAATTACATCGAAGTCAGTGATGAGGATGGGCTGACGATCGATGATCAGGTCTGATTCAATCAGGTTTTTAGATCACAACTGTGGTAATGGCGATGATGCCGTAAATTATGAGCAGAAAGCCTGTGATTGCTTCAATCACATATGCCCTGCCCTCAAGTCCTTTCCAAGCTAATCCTCCTACTGAAACCATGACAACGATACAATACCACGCGGCATCAATGATGAATGCCAATGCTGCCAGAATAAGAACATCAGGTCCAAGACTCGCCCCAGTGGCTACAAGCGGAGCAAAAAGAGCTGAGAAGAATAGGAGAATTTTCGGATTAAACCATGCTACTGCAAGCCCTTCGAAGGCCGGTCCTCTCATACTTTGGACGTGTTCTTCCTTCTGCCCTTCTTCCTCATCCCGATTCCTTACTGCATATAGTGATTGAGATCCGAGGAACAGCAGTAACGCACCGCCCAGTGCACCGAGTAGAAATGAGACCTGCTCATGGACGGTTGCCAGGACCCCTAAGGTCGATGCTGTAACAAGTGCTACCATGCCAACACCAGCACCATGCGCGACGCTGATCGTCAACCCAGCAGAACGTCCATCTGATGAGGTTCGCCGCAGTACTGCTGCAAGGCTTGGTCCGGGCGACATGGCCCCTAGAATAAGAATGAGGGCGACCTGCGCGACAAAAGCTACCTCCATCGGCGATGCCCATGCCTCAAAGTATGTGGAGATGTCCCAATAATATTCCAGGGTCCCATCGTATGACCAAGTGTCGTCAGTATGAAAACCTCACAACATGACGATACGCTGATGTCCGATTGGAAGGCACTCGACCTCGCCAATCCCACCGATGAGCACGCTATGCTACGCGAGATGGTCAGGGAATGGGCGAATGAACGTCTTGAGCCACTTGCACACCATCACGATAAACATGAGATCTGGAATCTCGATGCCTTTCGTGAATTAGGTGAGATGGGCCTGCTTGGTATCACTGCCCCTGAAGAGTATGGCGGCGCAGGTCTTGATGCAACTGCAGCTACACTTGTGCATGAAGAACTCTCAGCTGTCGATCCGGGATTCACTCTCGCTTATCTGGCTCATACGATGTTATTCGTCAACAATCTAGCGATGAATGGCTCCGAGGCGCAGAAGGCCCGTATTTTACCTAAGGTATGTTCAGGTGAATGGGTGGGCTGCATGGCGATGTCTGAACCCGATTATGGCACTGATGTCATTGGCATGGAGACGACAGCAGAACAAGATAAGGATGGAAATTGGGTCATCAATGGCCGGAAGATGTGGATTACGAATGGTACACTCGATGACGAGAAAACTCCCGCAGATATCGTATGGGTCTATGCCCGAACCGATCGCGATGGAGCCACACGCCCGGAACTCTCGACATTCATGGTTGAAGCGGGAGCACCAGGATATTCAGTTGGGCAGAAGATCTACGATAAGACAGGAATGCGTGCTTCAAACACGGCTGAACTTGTCTTCGATGATTGTATAGTACCATCATCATCCCTTGTTGGTGAGGCAGGTGACAGTATAGGTCACATGATGAAGAATCTTGAGATTGAACGTCTGACCCTTGCGGCTATGGGCCTGGGGATCGCTCGCCGTAGTTTACACATCATGAATCAATATGCTACAGACCGCCAAGCCTTTGGGCGCTCAATCAGAGAATTCGGACAGATACAACGTCACATCGGTGAATCTTGGGCCGAATATCGTGCCATGCGGGCGTACATCTACGATACCGCACGAACTCTTGACTTATCGAAAGGCGGTCAACGGCTTGATTCAGATGGTGTCAAATTGTATGCTACAACGAGAGCGAAAGAGATTGCAGATCGTGCAATTCAGGTTCTTGGAGGATATGGATACGTTGCTGAATACGTTGTTGAGCGGCTTTGGCGTGATGCGAAACTTCTCGAGATTGGCGGCGGCACCATAGAAAGCCATCAGAAAAACGTCACTCGTGATCTGAATCAAGATCCAGATGCTGTTTTGCGATAACACTCAACAATGTGTTCATGAAATTGAATGAGCGGCTGCAATCTTCGCTGTCAACTGTGCTGCGAGAAATGGCGTGATAATCCCCCCGTCAGGATCGGGTGCAATCTCACAGATATCAGCGCTGATGACAGTGGCATCTGGTGCTGAAAACACCCTCTCAATAGTCTCCACTACATGCCAGAATGTCAGTCCACCATGAACTGGAGTTCCCGTCCCCGGAACGAAAGGTGCATCAATGCCATCGATATCGATTGTCAGATGAACGTGACCCTCAATTCTAGATATGTATTCGAGCCAATCATTCCATGCATGAGCCCCGCTGCTTGGAGCCATGATGCTCCGTGCAGTCCATGTTTCGACCCGCAGGTCTTCTTTTGAGAATTCAATTTCTTCTGCACACCAAGCACGGATACCTATCTGAAGCAGTCGTGTGGCACCTTCATCAAGCGCCCTTCGTGCAGCACAAGCATGACTGAATGGATCACCTCCTAATTGATCACGCAGATCAGCATGTGCGTCGATTTGTATGATGGTCAATTCCTTGCTCACACATTCTGACTTCATGATTGAGCGCACGATTGCAGGTAGAATACCATGTTCCCCTCCGAGAAAAATTGGCAACCCCTGCTCTGCTGAAAGAATCCCCACATACTCTGATATCGATTCTAACTGTTCGGCCAGTGAGCCAGCATCACTCGACCATGCCGGAGCAGTGTGAAAGGCGATATTTCTGAGATCCACTCCAAGGTCTTGATCATCTACCTCGACTTGTTGACTCGCTGCAATCGTTGCTTGTGGTCCCATTTCAGTGCCTTCACGATATGATACTGTGAGTTCAAATGGAATTGGTGCGATGATGACCTCGGCAGCGGATAATTCACATGAGGGAAGGCCTAGAAATGTAGGCTTGAACTCGATTGAACTATCCATACCAATCTAAGTGAACGGACATTTAATATACTTCGGCGTCGAAATATAGAGTACCTATGGGGGAAGTAGTATGGGGATGGGGATGAAAGAGTTAGCAATCGCAATACAACACCACATCGATACGAATATGGATTATGAAACTGCAGAAGGAATGGCAGAGCACGCCCTCGGTTTCTTTGGATATTATGATAGGATCATCGACAATGCTCTAGAGCCAACGGATCGGAATTTATTCTACATCTTCCAAGATTATGATCTTCTGACAACCGAATCCGAAGAGACCACATTGTGGGATGGGCGCGACTGGCGCATCCATTATTGGAAGTTCAAACCCGAGTTGAAGCAAATGATTGAGGGATATGTCTCCGATAAGAAAGAAGATGATAATGACCCGTATTCAGATATTTTCACACACCTTCCTTCGCACGCGTGGGCCCGTGAAGGGGTCAGCGGAGGCGCAGGTTCACAAGCAGATGGCCCCGCTTTCAAACAATGAGGCGCACAACCCTCCTAGTGTTAGGTTGCCTCGTCTTCGCCTCGTTCGTGACAGGACAAAGTGAAGATAGCGATGAACAAGCATCGATTATCACTCATTGGTTTGATGGTTGGCATGTCTATGAGATCGTCGATCTTCCACCGGGTGATTGGAATTGGTCAATAGCTGCGACCATCAATGGCATTTCTGCAAATATCACTGGTTGGAATGAAACCTCTCCCACCATCTTCAATCTCAGTGAACCATTGATTTTTGGAGATGTAGTTGATATCATTATTGATGGAGAGGATGGTGCTGGCCAAACAATAGAACTCACTCGATCTCTTGATGTAGTTGCTTGGAATGAACCAGACGTTCCCCATGAGGTCGCTTTCACATCTGAAATATGGGTCGAACAGTACGGAGATAATGGCCGTTTTGACCTATCATTCAATGCCTCTGGCTGGCAGATTAGGGATGCGAACGGCAATCTACTACGTGAAGAAGGAGGATCTGGGAGGATGCTAGTCTCCGAACCATCAGGTGATCAATCGCTTCTGTTCGAATTAGAACTCGATGATGTTTGGAGAAATTTGACATCATCATCAGGCATTGTTACTTTCGAAGGTTACGAATTCTCAGGTTCGGGAAACATGTCAGGCGATATTGGAGCCTTTGATGATGGTGCAAGATTGAATGGTACCGTTCACGAAGCACAATGGGTCCGATATTGGGATGAGGGTAGCGTAACTGAGCAATTCAACATCAGTGCATCCGGGGAGATTTCAACAGATGGAGATGACGTGAATGAGGCATCTACAGAATCCGATGAAGATCAAGAAACCAACGATGGCCGCCAACGAGATGGCGGAGATGGAAGCATGAGCGCCACCGGCGAGATTGCCCGCCTCTCCTTCGGATATGTCGATAAAGATGGGATACGTGAAGCTCAGCGCCTCATTGTTGAAGGCGATCTTGTCATTAGAATCATCGATGAGGATCTGAGGGTCACTCAATATATTGATGATTTTGAATTCTCAGAAGTTATTGAAAATACAGTCATCATTGATTCATCCTATGTGATTGACGGTTACGGGTTTATTGATGCTAATATCGAGGAAGATGGAATCATTGTCATCATCAATGCAACAATCCATGATTTGTTACAAATTGAGCGAGGTGGCTTGACCTTAGCTGATACACTCCACTACAGCGGCACATATTCTGGAGACATAGAAGGCACATTTGGGCAAGTTCGAAGTATCGAAGACACTCTCCAAGATACCAATGCTAGTGGTGTGGCTTTTGAAGTGAATCGGATTCGTGATCAACGTTGGAATAATATCACTGGTGGCTCTATAGGTCAGTTCGCACCTATCTTTGGAATTGAAGCCTATCAGAATGAAACAATCACACATGATGTCAGGGAAACCGGTTGGAACAATCGAACGATATTCATCGAATGGGTTCAGACAGGTGCAGATCCTTCAGAAGGTTCGGAGAAGCCAGAACGCTCCCCCATCCCTATCGATAATGATGACATCGAATCAAATTCAGTATTCGGTGAATTCGATCTTCGCCAAGCACGAGGCCTTGTACCCCGCGTGCCACAAATAGGTGATACAATCTGTCTATCAGAGATCGATACGCGTCACATGTGCATTACATTTGGAATAATTGAGACTGAGACAGTTGCAGGCATCTCAGGCATCGAAGTGATACACTGGGCGGGCCCTTACATCACTGGCGGTAATGCCGAGGGTGCGACGATTCGGAACGGCCCATTGACTGGATTGATTGCTCATGAAACCCACATTCAGTCATTGGGCTTGACTGAAACAATCTTTGAGCAACACACACTCATTGCAGTCCTTCATCCATCAATTGTCAGCAGCGAACAGAACACAGCTCCAGTCATCGGGGATCTCAGCCTGAGGGACGGTCTGTTCAATGATGGCCGTCTAGGAAACATCGACGTTGATGTATTTGATGCTGAGCGAAATGTCGAGTATGTCGAAATCCATTCAGAAGATCTTGACATCATCCATCTTGCAATGAATGATCGTGGAATAGATGGAGATCGGCTATCTGTAGATGGAACGTGGAGTGCATCCGTACAACTCGATGTTGACCAACGCGGTATCTTTTCGGGAGTGATTACTGCGGTTGATGTATTTGGTGTTACAACAACGTCAATAGTTGACATCATCCTCACTGAAGCCGCACCGACACTTGATTCCGTCACATTCAATCTCACAGAGATAGATCGTGGAGAAGAGGTGACTATCACGATTTTCGCTACTGATAAAGCAGGTGTGACTTCAGTAGACGTCGATTTCACAGAAGTTAGAGGTAATCTCATCAGTGCTACAAAACGGGTTTCAGACGGTGCTTGGGTTGCAATGGTTACAATTCCAGAAGGCGTCATACCAGGCCATTTTTCTCCACTCATCCGTTTGATAGATTCCCATGGAGCCATGAGTGTGGTGCGTTCCCCAGTAAGTCTTGTCGTGAAGAATGATGCCCCTAGGATAACTGACTTATCACTCTCTCAAAACCTCATAGATCGTTCTGAACCGAGTCAGGTAGAGTTGGTCAGTCTACGCGTCACAGTCACAGACCCCGACGGCATTCTACTTGCTCAAGTCATGTTGGCTGACCTTGGTAATGATTCAGGTTGGCAACCTCTTGATGTGCTTGATACCGAGAATGGAACATATGGTACGAACATCCCTGTTCGAGATGGTCTACCAGGTGGTGAGTACCCTATCGTCGTTAGATTTGTTGATGTGAATAGTGCTCAATCGACATCTACAATCATCCTCACGATTGTCAATCCAGATGATCAATCAGTTGTAGCTGGCGTTTCTCAAGAGACCGCCTCTTCAATTGTCTGGGCGTTGATTGGAACTGGAATCGTTGCGCTTGCTGCGGCTGCTATCATAATTATACCGAGAATCACCCCAACCGACGATGAAGACGATGCTATCTTTGAGTAATCACTGTAAATCTCCTCTTTGTACGTGATACATGCGGATTCTTTTGTTTGCCAATGGTAGTGGTGGTGCAGGAGCCAATCATTTCACACAGGACGACACGAACTGCCTTGTTGCAAAAGATGGTGTTCTTCGCATTATACATTGAGGGTGCGAGTCGTAATTCCTAGACCTTCTGCTTACCATCCATTCTAGGTCATGTCACGTAACGTCTCTTCGCATAAGAAGGAGTTTCATTTCGCCACTTTCATCATCTCCATTCTGAAGAGTGAACTCTCCATTGAGTTCCCAACCATCCTCGCCAGCGGTGTTCACAAGAGTGAGTAGATCCGTTTTCGTGTAGAGGCTTTCAGGTTTTTCTCCCTCTTCAATTAACTCAGCTCTCGATACGATTGATTCACCCACGATCTTCTCGACGCTTTCTTGCCCTGTTGCAATAGCCTCGTCGATATCCTCGCTGACTTGGGTGAAATCATTCAATCCTGACCAAGAAATATTTCCTACTTCAAGCCTGTAGACTCCCTCACCTACTTTTTTCCACTCAGAGCCTACGTCTTCTAACGGGTCATTCAGTTCAATCTCAATCAATATGTTGTATGAGCCACTTTTTTGATTCAAGGACCATGAATCACCACTCCCCGCTGGGACCAACGCAGCATATTCCCATTCTTTCATACATTCTGAATGCTTGCCTGATATACAATGATATCGGGAATAGATCGTATTCTATGGCATCAACATCGGATGAAATGGTGAGAAAGTTCATGGTTGCAGCAAAATTTTGCCTACGTTGAGACCATCGTGCATGCGCTGATGGGCTTGGGCAGCCTCATCCAGAGGAATAACAGAATCGATTACGGGCTTCAAATCACCTGATTCAACACCAGTGAGGATATTTTTCATGTGTGATCGTAAGATTGCTTCACGTGTGAAGGTTCCAATATGTACTCCGAACACCCCCTGATTCCTAGTCATCATGATGGTCGGCCTGAGTTTTGGCATGCGCCGCAGGGCTCTAAGTGCTTTCAGGGGCTTGAACCTAGCTGTCGGTGCTGCTTCAGATAGACCGAAGGCATAGAGCCGCCCTCCGTGTGCAAGAGCAGAGAGACTTCTCCTCATATTCGTCCCACCTATTGGATCAAGAATGTGGTCAACCCCTTCACCCTTTGTCATTTCACGCACTACGGTAACGAAATCCTCGTTATTCCGGTCGATGAAATGGACACCAAATTCAGTGACAGCTTCCCGTTTACTCGCAGATGCTGTACCAAAAATACGGTCAACCCCATGCATTTGACATATCTGTGTGGCTGCAGTTCCAACACCCCCTGCAGCACCGTGAATCAATACAGATTCAACTGATTGCAAGTTCCCAAGATGGACGAGCATGTGCCATGCTGTGAGATATGTGACAGGTACTGCCGCAGCGGTTTCCAGACTGATATGATCTGGCACAGAAAAACACCGCTTTGCACGAACGGCGACGTGAGATGCCTGAGCACCATTTGGCGTTGCAGCGACGACGCGCTGCCCCACTTCCATCCCCTCTACATCTTCACCTACTGCAGTGATAGTTCCAGACAATTCATATCCCGGTGTAAATGGGGGCTTGGGCCTTGGTCGATAAATTCCTAATCTCATGAGACAATCTGCAAAATTCACTCCTGCATAAGCAGTCTCGATAAGGACCTCATCGGAATTTGGTATGATGTCATCCATCTCCTGAATCTCAATGACGCTCGGCGCCCCATTCTTGGTCACAACCATCCGTCGCATGGTTTGGCAATGTTCATCGAACACCCATCAATGGCACGGTGGGTACCAATCCCGATAAGTGGAGCCGACCTCTGCCGCTCGTGCCGCCATCAGATGCCGCTCCGACAAAGCATCGGCCGCACCTTGTTGTTGCAAAAGGTACGTTTAGCATATTAGGAGGTGCCGAACGCGATCTGTTGAATAATCTCAATGCATTGAATGAGATTTTCGATGTGACATTACTGACCCTTCATCCACCAACCCCTGCTGAGATGGCAGAAGCAGGTGTCGGACATATCCCCACTCTTTGTCCTGACCCTCCATGGGATCAGCCCACAGGCCCCTTTGCAGAGATCATGGCACGAGGAAATCAGAGTTCGACAAAGGCATGGGGTGTCCTGATGTCTGATTCAAAGGTGAATGATGTGATGAATGACGCTGAGGCGATTCATATTGTCAGTGGCCCAGGCTCACTTGAACTCGTCAATGCGCTACCACGTTTAATTCCAATACATTTGCACATGCTTGAACCCCACCGAGGTCTCTACGAGGATGTACTTCATCGTACGATCGATGGAACTCTCAATCGTCCAATGTGGCTGACTTCAGTTTTGCTTTCTAAGCAACGCCGCCGGGACCAACAACTTGTTCGAACGATAGTCGATGCTGGAGGATTGATTAGTGGCAATTCGCCATGGATTATAGAGCGTATATGGGAGGTTTATGGCGCTGAAGCAACATTACTTCCACATAGCATAGATACATCTGAGTGGACTCTCGACCCCACGCCAAAAGAGATCAACGTGTGGAATGATGTTTCTACGACACATGGCCTCGCTGAGGATGGGTACGTGGTTACGGTTGGGCGGGCCTCGTGGGTCAAAGGAACTTGGGAAACTCTCAGCATGCTGGAATCTACCCCATTTTCCCTCGCTCATATCGGAGGAGGTGAATCTGAAGATATCAAGAAGCTTGAATCTCATGCTGCCTCCCTTAACGTCACTTACCACCCCCTTCCTCGTCTTTCTCAATCAGAGATGCTTGCCGTCTTCCGTCATGCCCGTGCCATGGTGAGTCACGCCCATCATGAACCAATGGGCCTTACTCCAATAGAAGCTCATGCTTGTGGAACTCCAGTCATTGCTGTTGATGAAGGGGGTTTCAGGATGACCACCGAAGATGGTGTTTCTGGCCGCCTTCTCTCACGCGAAGCTCCAATTTCAGAATGGCATTCCTCTCT
>CAZMJD010000001.1:15505-35732 GCA_964566385.1 uncultured Candidatus Poseidoniales archaeon
AAGCTGGCGATCCTGATTGCCGCCGAATGTGGTCTGCTGCGGGAAGATTACGGGTCGAGGCTATTGGGATGTCTCCCACAGATCATGCCCGCCGTATTCATGATTGGCTCAAACCCCTTCTTGTTGCCACGAAACCATCATGATGGTGTCACTTGACCGCTTGGTATGGGCGAAAGCGTTCTTGTCATCGGACTTGGCCGCATCGGCCTACCAGTCTCTCTTGTCATGGCAGATGCGGGTTTGTCCGTGCGAGGCATTGACGTCTCTCAATCTACGGTTCAAGGATTGCAACGTGGTGAGGTACCATTCGATGAACCCGGTCTCCCTGAATTACTCTCTTCGACACTTGAAAGAACCTTTACTCCCTTGACATGGGATGAGGTACAGGATTCGGATATTTCAGACGCCGGCACCATTGTCATTACAATTGGCATTCATGTTCTCCCATTCCCCGAACCCGCTGACCTCACCTTACTCCATCAAATCATATCTGACCTTCATTCACGAGATGGCATACGTGGCCGAGTCATTATCTTGAGAACCACTCTTCCTGTCGGAACCACGCGTCAGATCTCCGAACATATTTCCGTGCTCACAGGTCTGGAGGAAGGTGTTGATTTTCACACAGCATTCATTCCAGAACGTTTGGTTGAGGGTGTAGCAATCAAAGAGGAGCGAACCCTTCCGAAGATCATAGGGCCAATGCAGGAAAGCACACTTGATCTTGTTCAACCCATCTTCAAAGCGATTGGCGGGTCCCTCATTCCTGTCTCAACCCCTGAAATTGCTGAATTTATCAAACTCATCGATAATGCTTGGCGCCATACGCGATTTGCATTCTCGAATGACGCTGCCATGGCTGCAGAAGCCGCAGGTGTTGACATCATTGAAGCCATTCAAGCCGCTAATCAAGAATATGATCGTAATTCAGTGGCCTTTCCCGGACCTGTATCTGGCTATTGTTTGGGCAAGGATCCAATCATCTTCGAATATGCCTTCCAAGAAGTAACACCCAAACGCGAAGTCCCTTCCGTTTGGATGACCTCCCTTCTCTCTTCACAGAATCTAGTGCCATGGGTCGTCGATCGAATCAAAGGGCGGCGTGTTCTTCTTGCAGGTTGCACCTTCAAGGAAAATATCGATGATTTTCGAATGTCATTCACCTTGAATCTCACTAAAGCATGTCTAGAAGAAGGATTCGAAGTCCATCTCTGTGACCCATTTCTTAACAAGAATGCATACACTCAGGTGTGGCCTGAAGTTGCAGATAGAGTGATTGGAATGAGTAACAATCTTGGTCAAACACTGGAAGATAGATGGGACACGGTTGTGCTTGCAGTTAGGCATGATGGTTTTGACCAGCATGAAGAAGCACTTTCAGCGCAGGGGCAGGTCATAGACCTCTGGAATTTATACCGCGGTTCTTCAATCCCAAATAGAATCGGTCTTGGGTCAACGGGCAGGTCTGATTGATGCGTTGTTTCATCACTGGTGTCGCAGGTTTCCTCGGTTCACATCTTGCCGATGAGGCACTTGCCCGAGGCTGGACTGTACTTGGAGTAGACAATTTTTTTCGGGGCAGAAGAGAACATCTGCCAGAGCATGATGAATTCACGTTCGTTGAACTTGATCTCTGTGATGAAATCACTCACCTTTCCTCACTCCTCTCTTCCTTTGCCCCTGACATTGTTTTGCATTATGGAGCAATCAATGGTACTGAGTACTTCTATGAGCAACCATGGGCCGTCTTTGAGACGAATGTCCGTGCAACTTCGAATCTTCTGAAAGCCCTGTCAACCTCAGATCACACACCACGACGCGTGGCTTATGCTTCTTCATCAGAGGTCTATGGAGAGATCCCCGACATCATTCCAACAACTGAGGATGGCATCACCCGTCTTGACATCCATTCAACAAGAGACTCCTACGCGTCATCGAAAGCAATCGGAGATTTCTATGTGAAATTATTCTGTGAAGAACATTCCATACCATGGACGATTCTCCGTATTTTCAATGCCTATGGAACGCGCATGGATGCAAGCAAATATGGTCAAGTGATACCTGAATTCATTCGTAAAGCGCTTGATGACATGCCTTTCGCGATTATTGGAGACGGGAGTCAAACACGCAGTTTCTGCCACGTTGACGATCATGTTCGCATGGTCTTAGATGCCGTAATCCATCCAGACGGGATTGGTGTTCTGAACATCGGTAATGATGAGGAGATCACAATCGAGCAATTAGCACACGTGGTCCTTGAAGCAGTGGACAGACCATTCGTGCTTGAGAATCTTCCTCTACGGGCGAATGATCCACCACGCCGGGCGCCGGATTGTTCTCGAATCAAATCAATCTCAGGACCATGTCGTGTTTCCCTCGAAGAAGGCATTGCTCGATGTGTCGAACATGAATTAATGCAAGATGAATGACAACATCCATGTCACCCCTTCCTTCATTCCCCTCATGGTCAATGTCAGCACACACACCCTGACACATCGGGCCCGTGACGGCTCAGAACACCATTCTGTTGAGATTCCACGCCTTGGTCTTGGAGTGTGGCAGATTCCAGATGGCGGAGAGTGCAGAGACGTTGTTCTCCAAGCATTTGATGTCGGCTATAGGCATATTGACACCGCTCAAATCTATGGAAATGAATCTGATGTCGGCGAAGCCATTGCTCAGAGCGGCTTGAGCCGCTCTGACATTTTCATCACCACCAAATTGTGGCGTACTGAAGGTCTTGATGCAGAACTTTCTCGCAAGATGTGCGAGCAGAGCATCACTCGCCTTGGTCTCGACCACGTTGATTTATTCTTGGTTCATGCTCCGACCAAACCCATTGAGAAAAGGGATGAGGTATGGAAAATCATGGAGGGGTTACTCCATGATGGACTGACTCGAAGTATTGGTGTCTCGAATTTCGCTCGAAAACACTTGATTTCGCTCGCTGAGAAGGCGGACTTACTTCCTTGTACCAACCAGATCGAGTTACATCCTTTTGCCAGTCAACCTGCAGTGGTTGCCGCCAGCCTTGAGCACGGAGCGCTTCCAACTGCATACAGCCCATTACAACGGGCATTATCGCTCGATAATGAGATCCTCCATACCCAATCCACCCGATTAGGATGTACACCTGCCCAACTTCTCATAGCATGGGGCTTGCATCATGGTTGGGCCAGCATACCAAAGACGACAAATCCCCAGCGCCTGATTGAGAACTTAGCCGCTCATGACATACAACTCGATGAAGTTGCGATAACATCTCTTTCTACTCTTGAAGAGGGCGGATTCACAGGAACGGATCCTGAGACACGTGAATGAATAACACGATATTGAAAAGAACGTCACCTCTTCTGAACCTCAACGGGTTTGGTCCAATGATGAACAGTGCGCCGATCAAGCACCCAAATGATGCGGTAGCGAAGGATCCCTGGTCCAAATTCAGATTTTGGCTGGGAGTGACAGTGGTTGGTTTCTTAGTCATGGCCATGGCCCCAGCAGGTGCCGTAGCGGATATCGGTGCATTGGGTTGTTGTTTTGGTTTGATTTCCGCTGTGATTGCAGCTATAGCGGCGAGTCAATCCAAAGGTGCAGGGTTCAATGATGGCAGCATGATGCCTCTAATGGGTGGTTCAGCACATCAGGTCATGACGTCAGGCCATTTGATCAGTAAATTGACTGAGAAATCCACCGCCCTGGGGATGACGAATGCGGCCGCTCTACGACATCATGCAGGCGTTCCTGATGATACACCCATCGATGTAACAGTGCTTCAAGTAGGAATTGAGCGCATGGGTATCGCTCGATTGGATGAGGCCTCAGCTCAAGCCATTCTTTCCCATCTTGATATTAATCAGGATCAAATTCTCCAAGAGAGTGAAGTTGCACCCCCTCATTCAGGTGATGAAGCGCAATCAGAAACTGTGACGGCACAATCAATGATTAATCATCTCTCATCCATGGCTTCTGAAGAGGGAAGGTCTCTTGATGAACTCTTGCGCGAGAACTCATCTGCCTCACCCGGTGAGACAATAAATTCAGTCCATGTTCAAGATGCACTTTCTCAACTTGGCATTGCAACCGTTGATGAGGCTTCAGCAGATGTTCTTTTGCGTGAGATGGCGCCTTCTTTAGAGGCCATCACGGATACAATTTCAGATGATCCTGTAGCGACCAAAGCGATGGTTGAGAAACATCTCAATGAGATTCTCGATAAGACAGCAAGCCTTGAACATCCTCCAGATCAGATTATTGAGGAAGCTACTCCCCACCTCATGGCGCTGACTGAGAATCTTGACCCTGAGACAAGGGACCGCGTTCTTGGAGCTTGGAATCAAGCAGTCACCTCAACCGCTGAAGATCCCTCCACAATGGATTCTGAGAAACGAGCAGCTATCGCTAAAGGCGTGGCTGGAGCGGTTGCAGGCTTGACATTGACAGGTGCAGCCGCAGCAGGTGCAGCAACCCTACGTTCATCACTATCGTCAGCAAGCAAAGCAGCACCTGATGTAATCGGTACTACCTTCGGCGATGCAGAACGTGTAATTGAGGAATTTAGAGAGGAAGCAGTTCTCATTGCAGAAGAAGGAGGTGACGTTCGAACGATTGAGAATACTCTTCGTACTGCCATGCGTGCTAAGACCGCCGACCTTCCCTTTGGTGTGAGGCAGAAGGTTGAACGTGAACTCGACGAAGTGATTCATACTACTGCTAAGGAGGCAATGGCAAAGGCGTCTCAAGTAAGTGATACATTAGATTCTAAGCTCGATGCAGCTGCAGAAAAAACAGCTGAAATAAATGAGGTTGCGTCAGAAAAGATTGCGTCCATCGCTGAAGAGGTGGCCGAGAGAGTTGAAAACATCGCTGATGATGAAACTGTTATCGATGAATCAATCAAACCATCAGCTGAAACCCCCGACCTACTTTCTCTTCATGAGACAATCAGAGGTTTAGTGATGCATAGTGAACGCCAGAAGGTGGTTGACGAATTCAAAGACCCACTCTTGATCGAGATGATTGTCGAACGAACGGACCGTTCTTTCAGTGTATCTGCAGACCATCTCCGTGGAGGACAGACAATCCATGGGCACCTTCCTTCTTCACCGGATGCTGGAATTCAAATTCGCATTCCCCCGAACGTAGAGATACCTAAAGTCGGTGAAACGTTTGAGATCGAAGCCCAGCTGAAAGAATGGAGTGCTATGAGAAAGAGCTTAGTTTTCGATTCGCTGGAGTAAATCAACTTGACAATCTCACTCCTTTTTCGATATGGAGGCCAAATGCTAATGATTAGATGCCCATGCGCACCCCGCTGAGGTGAGAGACGATGGCCGAATTCATTGTGGATCAATTTCCTGGATTGATGTGTCTGGAAACAGATCCACGAACTGGTGAGATGTTCAAAGGTACACATGATGGTGCCGTGATTATCATCAATGAGAAGGGCGTGGTCCATCAGCGCTGGGAATGTCATTCTGATTATGTCTGGGATCTTGCCTTGGATGATCAAGGTCGCTGGGTGGCAACAGCATCACAGGACGGGAGTGTAACGATTCGGAAGCGAACGACTGGAAAGCACGTAGAGACTCTCCTTTACCACAAAGGTCCTGTAACGTCGGTTGATTTCTCCTCTTGCGGCCATCTCATTGCTTCAGGATCAATTGATCGTTTGGTGACAGTTCATGAAGTATCGACCGGCGAACGAATCACAATTCTTGCTAAACACGAAGGGTATGTTGAGAAGGTTCTCTTCCATCCAGATGGAGATCATCTCCTGACAGCCAGTCACGATGGTAGGGTCAGATATTGGGAAGCTCGAAGTGGTGAACTAGAGCAAGAAATTAATCTCAAGTCAGGATATGTTTGGGACCTTGCGTGGTTGGATGATGGGAATGAGGTAGTTGTAGCCACTGAGAAAGGAGGTATTCAGATTATTGAGATGAGCAATTTCTCTGTCAGTGCGACATTGACAGATCACCAAGGTGGTGTTAGGTCACTTTTTTCTCATCCTGAATGGGGCTGTTTTGTGTCAGGAGGGGATGATGGCAAGGTGTTGTTATGGTCTTCACAACTACGAGAATGTATTGCAACTGTCACTCGACATGGGGGTAGCGTGCATGGAGTGGGCATTAATCCAGTGAATGAAAACATCGTTTCGATAGGGGCAGACCGTTTGACATCACATCATCCAGTGAATGAACTTCTCAAAGAGAAAATCGAACCATTCGTGCTTGCTGGATTACAATGGAATCTAGCACGTCGTATTGTCTTCGGCCTCACAGACCGGAAATCTGCTATTCGTATTCTCCAAGCAGAGGCCGCATTGCCAGGAATGAGTGAAGCACTCATCGCGGCAGATATTCCCGCAGATGAAATTCCTAAAGTGGTCGAGGATATCACTTGGTGGGGCAAGGAACATCCTCAGATTCTTGAAGGACTTAGAGAAGGTCGAATCACATATGACACTGCACGTTCCATGATTGAAGACTGGGGCTTGATGGGTAATGACGAAGCAATCGATTACATCCTACGCGGTGCCGATATGGAATTGGTTGCCCTCCGCTATGGATATGGAGCGGATTGATCCACCATCCGCAACGAATGATGCTGGTTTTTTGCCACTAGTAGAATCTCATCACTTGAGACCGTGCTTCTTCGTAGCGTTTTCGTAGGACCAATAATATGCTAACCGTAGCAATGTGACCCAGTGTTCAAGGTTGTTCTTCTTGAATGCATCAAGCAGCTTGTCATTGGTCATGATTGCATCACCCCAGATGTTAGCAGCCGTACCAACGAAACCACGTGGTAGTTCGTGAACGTTTTCGATTGTGGGCTCAAGGAATGTCCGCCAGACGATTTCAGGGTTGATCGTGAAGGTGACTTCGACAGTGACTTCATCTTCACGCAGACCAGTGCGCTGTTGCCAAGCATCCGATCCAAGGTCTGGCGCGAAGGGCATACAACAGTCGAGAACTGACATTCCAGTCATGCCATCGATGCCAGTTAGGTCACCGAATCTCTCCCTCATCATTTCACGATCTGCCATTGTTTGGCCAGAGATAACTCTCAGTCTGTCAATAGACGTTGGCACGAAGAACCTCACTTCCATGTAGAAGATTGATTGTTTGTTGTTGCCTGATGCTTCAGCCTTGAACAGGTGCTCATAGGGGTTCATGCCTCTTGGAGCGATGTGGTCAAGGCTCATGACTGGTTTCAGAGCCATTGTCATCGTGCTTTCCAGAATACGATTCATGACACGCTCACTTGCCGCACTGATGGCGTCGAAGGTAGCTAGGTATTCATCAAACGTGATTGTTTCATAGGCGCGGCAGGAAAGGATCGAGTGGACCTTAGGTCCTACCATTCTACCATCTGGCGTTTCAGCACGAGTGATCCATCGGATGTCTGCATCAGCAATCAAGTCAGCATATTGGTTGAATCGACGCTTGGTACGGGCCATGAAATCCGCCATGTCCAGTTTTGTGAAGACAGTGGAAGTGTAATTGTTCCTGAGTGCAAGGTCTGCTACTTGTGAGAGGTTTGCCCCTGTAAGCAGTCCCGCTTGATCGAGTGAGTAGATGACAACTCTCCTTCGTCCAGTCATACCTCCAAGTTTGCCAACTTCAGGGTCGGTCATCAAGAAACCAAGGGTGACACATGACTCAAACAGTCGACCATAGCGGTCTTCGTCACTGTGCTGTTGCAGGAATTCATCGAATCCAGGTTCCACGACGTGGAACTCCAGAGGCATGATCTCGTCACCAGAGCCGAAGAGTGCCCTCATTTGTGGTGAACGAGTCATTGCTTGAATGACATAAATCGAGGTCTTTCCAGTGGTGGTGTAAATATCACTGATTGCTTCCTCACCAAAGGCGATTTTTCTATCCGAGATGTTTGATAGGAGGTTCAGCGGAGTGGGGTTGTCCTTTGACCCGTCAACTGCTGGTGTAATCCACTGGTATGGCTTGGTGGCGAGGAAACCCGTAGAATCCTTTCCGAATCCAGCAGGGCTGAATCGCACCCATCCCCATCGATTGTCGTATGTGACGTCCCGGTGGGAAAGTGCTGGCCACCAGACGCGCTCTTGTGGGTCAGACCCCTCGACGATTCCCCGATGCCCAGTTCCGTAGAGGATTGGTTTCCAATCGGAGACATTCTGTTGCCAACCCCCGATGAGTAGGTGGTTGCTTGGGATGGTGTCTTCTTCCCCGAATGCACCTCCAATATTCGCCTCATCACCCGAGGCACAACAGAACATGGTCTGCGTTGTTAAAAGACGAGTAGGTGACCACAGATTTGCGAACAAGACGTTCTTTTGCCAGAGGAAATCGTACATGTTGTTGAGGAATCGTTCAAATTCAAATCGTCGTGGGTCAATCCATGAGGATCCAAGAACAAGGCTTGTATTGACTAATGTGGATTCTGCAGACCCTACATAACGCGTTCTTGGGTCCTTACGAATGTCCCCTCCTTTCGTTCCCGCTTTATTCTCCTGCCAAGGGCCACGCTTTGGAAGCCTCTTCAAGAAGCGCTTGTGATCAAACCTCTTCTTCCCATGTTTCTTGAGTACGGCAGACACGTCTTCTAACATCTTGACGTAATTCTCATTTGGATTCAGCCCCACCTTCTTGTGGTGGGATAGTGTCAATGTTCTGTGCTCCCATGCCATATCACTCAGCCTCCTTCAATGGTATCATCGTTGAAAGGTCGGCTTCCCAATCGAGGATCACTATTTTCACTCCTTTTGCTTCATGGGCTTCTATACATGCCACATCTGCACATGGAGCGGAGATTGAAATCTGTTCTCTTGCAGTTACTGCCTTAGTCATGCCGTCTGAATAGAATCCGGAACCTGTTGAGGCCCCATCAACTAGATTCGGCATGATGTATTTGGTCTGTGGTGAGAACCACCATTTATCGAGTCGTCGATCGACCCAAGTTGAATACGCAGTGGTTTCATCGCTCGTCATAATGGTCGCTGTTGGACACCCATCTGCTGCCCTGAAAGCGTCCATACTAGCTTGCCCGACAGTGTGTACGAGAATTCTGTCACATACTGTGGTTTCATCTCCTGCTTCAAGTTGTTCGTCACTGACTGTCAATAACATGTCTGCAAGAATTTCTGCAGCTTTGATCCCGGTGTCACCAGTATCCTGAATAGAAAGAATGAGGAGAGTGTTATTGATTTCTGGTGTTTCCTTAAGGAGGGAATCAAGCGTTGGCGCAAGCAAGTCTGACCCATCAAAGGGTCGTTCTGTGACTGGAGATACCTTGCTGTTGTCGACTAAAATCTCTTCAGCATCTTCGAAATTGATGGTTGAAATTTTATCGCCATCGTTGTAAGTGGTCGTGCACCTTTGACACCATTCCTCCCTATTCGCGGCAACCTTCTCACTGCTATATGCAACCAATCGAGCCTCTGTACTCGACCCTTTTGTCACCCTCAAGTCAATCCAGATCCCATCTGGTTTCTCAAACTCATATTCTACACCATCCCACTCAGCACTCCCAAGGCCAGCATATTCGAATGCCACGCTTGAACCCTCTGGAGCATATCCAGAAGCTCCTCCTCGAACGAAGTAAAGAGGCCTGCTTGCAGCGTCAGCCTCGCTCAGAGCTTCGTTGAGGTCAGGAGGGCTTGTCAACGTCGTGGGGTCTGGTCGAGGTCCAATCTGTGTTAATAGCATCAAGACGACGAGAATAGCGAATGGAATACGTGAAAACATTGCGAGTCGTTTTGCTCTTGCCGCTATTGTCGTCGCTTTTCGACCTTCAGCGTCACGGACTGCTTCTGCAGGTGTACCCATAGAACCCCCGCCTGATGAATCATATATTACTTTACCCGAATATATCCTTTCATGATAGGTTATTGGAGAGCAAGGCCCCGATAATAAATCTCATTCTGAAGACGTCACATCCTTTTCAGATGTACGGCCACTCATATCACTCCCACCGCGCATCCAGCACACCATCAACCATATCTGACATGCAGAGAGCATGAAGAACCACCAAATCCACATTGGTAATCCTAGTAGCCATGCATCACGATCATCCCACCACCACCAATCGTGTGCTAAGATGAAGATGAAGGCAAGGCCGATAACTGGCCACCGAGCGTTGCGACTTGGCATAGCTCGCTGAATGATCGAGATGATCGAATCAGCATTCTCACGCATAATCTGGACTATGAGTAAGGTTAGAATTGCTACGACAACTGCAGGAATCACAGCAGCAGGGATGGCGGGACCTACTGGTTCAATCCACCATTCTGAGAAAAGTGAAGGTTGCCAAAGTGCAAGTCCGACCACCATTTCTCCTGCGATAATCGAGGCAATGACAGCCATTCCATCCAACCGTTCTGAATGCAGGCTTGCCCACACTGCAGGGAACATGACAGCATATACGCAGAAAGAAAGCAAACCAAGATCAAGAAGTGAGAGATTGGACCATAGTGAGAGGACTAGACCCAAGATTGCAAGGCCTATCATGGACGTTTGTCGAAGACGCTGATGTCCATCAGCATCAAGTTCGGGGGCCAGGTCCCTGACAACCAACGAACCTGTGGAGAGTAACTGCGAATCCATTGTTGACATAAGGGCAGCAAGTCCAGCAATCAGAATCAGTCCTCCTAACCACTCTCCGCCTACATCAATCACCATTGTTGGGAGGATGCCATCGGATGCCGCTTTGTCCAATCCATGGTTGTCTAAATGTCCTAACAGACCAATGATTATTGGTGGTAAGAACGCCAGTGTTGCGACAACAGGATACAATGCCGACATCCGCCCTATTGCTTCGTCGCTTTCGGCAGCACAAAGGCGTTGGAACAGCTGAGGGAACATTGGATCGGCTAGCAGCCATAGCAGCAAGGTACTCGACCAGACAATGAGGATGTATTTGTCGACACGCCCCATCAGAACTGGGTCCACAACAGCTAGGTCTGCGAATGCTTTGCTTGGACCACCCGAGTCATTTAGCACTAAGATGAGACCTAACCACAACAGGCTCATGGCGATGATTCCTTGTACGAGGTCGGTGCGCACAACAGCCTCTAGACCACCACTCAGAGTGTATAGAATCACGATGATTGTGACAAGTACCGCACCTAACCACTCGGGGCCTCCGAACAAGGCTGATATGACGATTCCAGCAGCCCTTGGCTGTAGTGCAAGATATGGTATGGTTGCCAAGACCAAGATGACTGCCATTGTTCGCTGAGCCCCGATCGACCCAGTCTGTGCTCCGACGATTTCAGGGGCCGTTATGGCGTCATGTTCGATTGAAAGTCGGCGAACTCGCCGCCCGATTGCATAGAGGGCTACTGCCATGAAACCAGTGCCAAAAGCCATGATGGGCAGGAATGACAGTCCTACACGATATCCAGCACCGCTTGAACCATACACGGTAAATGCACTGAAATTCGTAGCAGCCATTGTTACCAATAGCATTGGCCATGCTAGACTTCGATCAGCGAGGAAGTACGAGTCATCATCCGTTCTTCTTCCTCTACGTGCCCAGACTGCGACACCAACAAGAATGATGAGATAACAACCGAGGGCTAACCATGCTGCCCACATTCAATCCCCCTGTATCCTCTTCACGATTTGATGATATGGGACATCCTCCGTCTTTTTCCCCATTTCACACACGCCTTCTTTCCTCCAATCTCTGATGGTTGATTATTTCCCTCGAATAGATGGCAGATGGGGCGAACATTATGAGTAGGGCAACATGCTCGACATGCTATGGCGGCGATGAATGAGACCCGGGCGGCCTATATCTACACGTCCGTTCTTGACCAAGCCTTCGATGATGATGTCATCAGTAGCGATGAAGCAGTCATCCTCGAAGTCATTGCAGACTCGCTTGGACTTGATGAGTCTATGCGACAAGCCGCTTGGAGGACCGTCTTGCGGGATGGTATCGCCGATCCCAGTGAAGAGATGGAGACCGCGTGTGATGGGGAGATGGATCTCTACGAGGATACAGTCCGTGCAGCTCTTGCAGATACTAGAATCACTGGTGATGAGTATGCTATTCTCGGACGCCTGCGTTCAATCTTGGAAATATCGGAGGAAGATCACAGTGGAGTCGAGGACCGTCTTCGTGAATCGATGAGTGATACTGAACATCTCTTCCAATATCTTGATTCACTTGATGAAGAGTGAATCATCATTCATCAGACTAGGTTCGCTGCAGCATTCTTTGAGAACACCCTAACTTCTTTCATGAGTTCAGCAAGCCTTGCTTTCACTTCACTGAGTTCTCGCTTAGCGGCCTTGAATTTCTCACGCCTCAGACTTTTTGATTCTGCAGATTTCTTTGCCATCCGACCCATGACCTCTCGCATCCTTTCTCTGAGTTCACTATAACGTGCCTCAAATCCTTCTTTTGCCCGCATCCCTAATGTTCGGCGTCCCATTAATTTCCGCCATCGCTGATCGGCTCGAGCTGTCTGAATTGCACGCTTAGGTGCACGTTTCAGATTGTGTGTCATTCCAATGAATGTGTTGAATTTAATCCACCATTTTGTTGGATCGTATTGCCACCATCGCACACCATTCCGGTAATCTCCTTGGAAAGCATGGTGGAAGTTATGATACCCTTCCCCTAGTGTGAGCAGCGCAACGAATTCATTATCCTTTGAACTATCTTCACTAGTGTATGGTTGCCGCCCTACCCAATGTGCAGCGCTGTTAATCAACCATGTTGTATGATGAATCAACACGATTCGCACAAGTCCAGCCCATACGAAACACCCCAACATTCTGGCCAGGACATCCCCTTTCGTCGGAGTCAGTGCACCTATGGCAGCTCCAACAGCCAAAGGAAGTCCGAATGATGCGAGAATGGTGATTTTCCAGATATGACGGTTCTGCCACCTAAGTATTGGGTCTTTCATTAGGTCCGGAACCTTAGCAAGGGGTGGTTTCTCGTTGATGAACATCCACCCCATGTGAGCCCAGTACATCCCTTTCCTTGATGAATGTGGGTCGCCTTCTGTGTCTGAATGTGTGTGGTGGGTTCGATGAGTAGCAGACCATACAATTGCTGAATGCTCAACTGCAGCTGCGCCCATGATTGCATAACCTAGTCGTAAAGGCCATCTTGCCTCGTAAGAACGGTGTGCAAAACATCTGTGATAACCAGCAGTGACTGCCATCCCTATAACGAGGTAGAACACGAGCAAAGTGGCCAAATCGATCCAACTGATTCCAAAGACCACTGTGTGAGCAATCACTCCTACAAGAGCAATAATTGGTGTAAGGCCGATGAACAAAGTAGTTGGCCAACTGATTGTACCATCACTTCGGTAATTCTGAGAAACGCCTTCCTCTCCCTCTGTTTGGATACCAGCAAATGAGTTCGAGATATTATCCACACTGTCTCCCATGGGCCTTGGACGCTCAAGCCACTTTTAATGGGACCCTGAACAAATCAGACAGAAACCCATATTGTAATGCTCCCACACAATCATGAATCAGAACGTGGTGGCATCACTATGACTAACATCGTAATGACGACGACGCAGGGAGAAATCATGATCGAATTATTCACGAAAGAGTTGCCCATCACTACCGGCAGTTTCCTTTCATTAGTCGATGAGGGCTACTTTGACGGATTACATTTCCATCGCGTAATCAAGGGATTCATGATCCAAGGAGGTTGTCCCAATAGCAGAGATGCCAAGAGCAACCGAGCTGGGACAGGTGGCCCCGACCCAGGTTCATCATTCACAACAGCAGATGGGCGCCAGATGAATCGTTCGAAAGGCGGCCGAGGAGGGAACATTCCCGATGAACACACTTCCAAGCATAGTAATGAACCAGGAACTCTCTCGATGGCGAATACAGGTGCACCAGATAGTGGTGGTTCGCAGTTCTTTCTGAACACCAAGCACAATAGTTTCCTTGATTGGTTCGACACGTCAAGCCCATCAAAACATCCGGTTTTTGGCAGAGTGACTCAAGGAATGGACATCGTTCGAAAGATCGAGACCACACAAACAGATCGACAGGATCGGCCAAAGAAACCCCAACAGATCATCTCCGTCCGTCGCGCGTGATGGTGACCGCGATGAGGTCCACCACTCCCTCGATTCTCCTCATCACCTTGCTGCTGACATCGATATTGATTGTCTATTCAGGTTCCTCCCAAGCACAAGAAGAATCAGACTGGTTGGAACGCCCACCAGATTGGCGTGCTTGGGCCTCCGGGCGAGGTGGTGGAGATGAGATTGCAGTGGACCCGGTAGAGAAAGTCATCGTCTTACTTGCATCCACTTCTGATGTTGATCCCTATTCTCAACATGATGTAGCTTATTTCGAAGAAATGTTGTTCGGTTCAGGAGGCTCATCAATGGCCACATACTATGCCGAGAACAGTCGTAATCAGACTAGTATTCAAGGAAAGGTTGTTGGTTGGCTGGATCTCACCGATACATTAGGGTTCTACGATGAAGACGCTTGGTACGGAAATCAAGGTGAGTACGGTGTTGGGCTTGGTGTTGAAGAGGCAGTCTACCTTGCAGATGATGAGGTAGATTTCAGTGAATATGATCAGAATGGTGACTCGATTGTTGATAATATCATGGTTGTCTTCGTCGGTGAAGCAGATTCGGCGAATGGTGATGCAGATGGAGACGGCTCTCCTTTCGATGTAGGTGCTATATGGCCACTTCAGTGGGGACTTCAATCTGCGTATCGAACAGCAGATAACGTGTGGATCTCAAACTTCTTTGTGTGTACAGAGATGTGTGGGATGGGAACTTTTGCTCATGAATTCGGCCATAACCTCGGAGTTCCTGATTTGTACGACACAGATATGTCATCACAAGGAGTCGGCTGTTGGTCAATCATGTCCTCTGGAAATTATCTGACTTACAATAACCAGATCAACCCAGCCCATTTTGATGCGTGGTCGAAAGTGAAATTGGGATGGGTGGAACCAGTTGAACTTGATCTAACTCAAGTGGCGCGTTATACACTGACTCCAGTTGAATCTGGCGGAGATATTCTGAAATTCACGATTGTAGACCGTGAAGGAAATTCAGATGAGGCAATCTATGTTGAATATCGCGATAGTTCATCCGCCCAATTCGACCGCGGTCTACCTGCCGATGGTTTATTGATATGGCACGTCGATGAATCGATTGAGACGAATGAAGATGAGGATCATCCGCTTGTGCGACTTGTTCAAGCAGATGGAAATAGAGACTTGCAACTGTCGAGGAATAATGGCGATCGGTTCGATGTTTGGACCTCAGGAATGGTACTTTCTAACCAGAGCAATCCTAACTTGTTGACGTATGATGGAAGCGACCCAGGAATCAGAATTGCCATTGAATCAATGTCCGATGGTGAGATAGTTCTTGATCTAGCTAATGGTGATGAAGTCGTCGATGCTTGGTTCCATTCAGTTGAATGGGAGTGGGAAGATACCAATGATGATGGATTCCTCAACGGTGTTGAATTCACCTATGATGTCGATTCAGAAGGCGAATTCCCTGTTGATGTGACAGTTGGCATTGAATTCACATCTACTCAATCAGGCGAAACAATGCTGACTCTTTCAGAAGAGCATCAAGTGACTGGACAGGAATATGATGATTTTTCACAATCTGCTGGATTTACAGGTGCAGCGAACGGAATCTATGACATTGTAGTTCTTCTTCGTCTCGATGGGCGTATTGTTGACCGTTGGGAACCAGAGCATGCCATCTGGTTAGAATATCCTGACTCTGCGAACCAGTATGACGAGTGGTTCGAACCGCTCAGCGTTTTCATTACCGATGATGATAATGATGGGGGGAATGACACGCTCTCCGTGGAATTCAGTGTCAACACCGATGCTACCATGAACCCCACAATTATTGTTCAGTTACAGGCATTCAATGTTGCAGATCCCGAAACAGATCACACTCTCTTCCATCCCTCTCTCAATCAACCGAATACTGGAACGCTAGCAACATTAGATTTAGACATGAGGACGACCACTCTTCTTCCAGGTTCGATGACATTCTATGTCGTCCTTTGGGAGTGTCAAGAGACGTGTGCTGACCTTCGTCTCGAGGAAATCTTCGTTATCCCTTCCATTGATATGGCATGGTCAACCGTGATCCTTGAAACTTCTACAGTGACAAGCGTAGATCTCGATGGTGATCCCGCTTCCGACGGCCTACAAGTGACGATTGAATTGGATCATTCCTTCAGGGATCCCGTCGATGCAACGATCGAAGTGCGACGAACTCACGGCGATGGTGCCGCTGCATGTGAGTGGACTCGCAACCTTTCTGCGATGACCCATGCAGGTGACGGGGGTCGAGGACCGCTGTCGTGTACAGTATGGGAAGACACCTCTTGGACGGATACGCTCACAGTACACATTGTGGTCGAAACGGATTCAGGAGACCTTGTATTCGAACGTCATCTCATGGCCCCTCCACCATCGTCATTCCTTTGTGGTGATGGTTCAAGCATACCCGGATCGTGGCTGATCGATGGTGAGCAGGATTGCTTGGATGGTTCTGATGAGGAATGGTCAGTTCTTGCTTGGACGGTCGATGGCGCAATAGTACAGACCACGTTACGTTCTGCAGGTGCATTGCCCAACGATGGTGATGGTGATGGTTCAATTGATGCTGTGACGATTTCTTACGAGGTGATCACCACGGCCATCTCCCTCGAGGTTCTCGTTGTAGTGAACATCACGGTCGATGGAAATGTAGTGAAAACCCTGTTCATTGATGAACACGTGAGTGAATCAGATTCAGCTACATTCTCTCATCTATATTCCGCGACGGAAGTTGGTGCTCATGGCATCAATATCTCTGTGATGTCCTCAAATGGTACCATATTGCTTGATTCGATTGAGTTAGGTCCAATCAGTCTTTCTCGCTGGACGCCGACTGTTTCGGTCGAACTTCTTCACACAGGTGCAGGTATTTCCGGTGATGCCTGTCGTATCGAGGCATTCATCACAGATCCTAGCCAAGATTTCGATGGTGATAACTCGATACTTGCATGGTCCGGTGGACCACAAGACATCACACTCTCTGGTGAGATGATTTCTTGCAGAACATGGCCAGCAGGGACGTATGATGTGACACTAACCTATACTTCTGGTTCAGGGGCATCAGATTCTACGAATCTCACCCTAGAACTTGGTGTACCTAGTGTATCAGCATCACAGCCGGCCGACGATTCTGAGGGCAATGCCTCAACTCGGGCATCCGAGGCTGAGAGCGCAGGTTTCACTGAGGTTGACCCGATGATTGTGGTGGGTGCAGGGGGAGTGATACTTCTTCTGGTAGTTGTCCTTCTGGTTGTCAGGTTCCGTGGAGGACCACCACCTCAGCCCCCCATCCATGTACCAGGCATGGCACCACAAATGCAGATGGGGCAGTATGGCGCGCCACCACCAATAACTCCTCAACCTCAGGTTCCTCCTCCTCCTTCAGGACATCAACAAGGATACGGGCAATATGGCGGACCACCTAGGTAGGGTTTCCATCGCTGAGCGATTCAATCCGGTCCAATCCCTGTCCAAGAATGGTCTGATGTCCATACACCACGGTACATCACAGTGGTTTGGAAAGGGAGGTGGACATCTCCTTCAGCTGTGACTGCGATCAATCCACCCCTCCCTCCCAATGGGGCGACCATGTCGAGTACCATATTTGATTCAGTGGAGAGTACTGCATTCTCCTCTCGCATCCTGACTGCAAGTTCATGAGCCGCAGCTGTGCGAATGTACGCCTCTCCAACACCTGTGCATGAAATTGCAATCCTGTCATCTGCCCATGACCCTGCCCCGATAATGGGTGTGTCACCAATTCTCCCATCTGGTTTCCCAGTCATTCCTCCAGTGCTTGTTGCGGTTGCTAGATGCCCAAATTTGTCCAACGCAACAGCCCCAACTGTCCCCATCCCTTCAGGCTCGTCACTGAATTCAGTCGCTACCCTCCCATCTAAGTCATGATCGAGGGCAGCATCATCCTCATCGGTAGCTCCAACATCAGCACGCATCTCCTTCCATTTCTTCCATTGTGCTTGTCGCAAATCGGTTCTCAACCACTCCTGGCCAACATCTTCGACCCCATTCTCAATTCCAAAATGGTCCGCAGCATGTGTGTTGAGCATGACTGGCCACCCTTTCTTCAGCAAATGATAGGCGACCCGAATTGGGTGACGCACTCGCCGAACCCCTATCACGGCACCTGCACCCCAACCCATTCCCTGCATGATGCTTGCATCCATTGAGACACAACCATCAGCTCCGAGTACTGAACCACGTCCTGCATTGAATAGCGGGTCATCCTCCATCATTTCCACAGCTATTGTGACTGCATCAACCGCATCCATACCATTGAGCAGATGCCGCCCCACGTCTGCCAGGACATTCTCCATGCATCTGATCCTAGATGGGTCAAGCGATGTCATTCCTCTCCAAGGACCATCACCGCCTGCCCCGCCGTGAATCGCCAAGACAGGACCAGGCATGTCATTGGCAGGAATTAGGTGTCTATGGCCCTGCCTATTCTCTCGCTTGATTCATGAATCTAATCCCGATGGTTCAGGCAGCGTACCGAACAACTCGATGAACGTCACAGTTCTGATTTGAGCATATGCTCGGCGAAATGGCTCTGTGTGCGGCTTCAGCCACAGTCGTACTGGGATTCCGTCGATTAGAGCCTCTGCTTCTTCTCGTTGATACCTTCTCCCAGGGTTCCACCCCTCTTGTTCTAATCTGCGCCATACGGCATGATGAGCCATCTCATGACAAGCGACAGCTGTGACATGGTCCTTCCAATCAGGCGACCGGAAGGAACTGATCGATGAATATCTGCTGAATCGCTTGTATTCTGTGAACACCCCACTGTCTGGATCCCGGACAGATGCAGCATGGAGATTGAGTGAGATGCGTGCAGGCCTCCATCTAGCTTCAGATCGAGCAGATTTTCCCTCCCCCCACTTCAGACGTATGGTTATTTCATCAAGAGTCAATGGCCGATGAAGTAGCGCACACGTCGATCGAGCGGCAACATCCAGTGATGTGAGTGCCCACGCTTCGACCACACGTCGATCCTCAGCACCCCTCTCATTCTGATTCAGTGAACATGTCTTCAATTTCTTCCACCGTCGGAATAGGCGCACCGATGATTCTTCGTGCGCGGACAAGAACTGATGCGAGCAATTCGTAATTCAATCGAACCACCGGACTGAATCTCGTTGTCCAACCGTGACTGTCGATCAGATAAAGTAGCATCAATAGCATTCTGATTGCAGCCGCAGTTGCTGCGAACATGAATGCCTCAAATCCATCAGTACCTGTTGTGAACACGAGTAGACCGATGAGAAGCAGGAGACCAAAAAGTTCCAGATTGATAAGACGCAACGGATTCAACCGACTTGTTGTCGCAGTTTGCCACATCATACGACTTTCAGCCCATCTGCTCATTTCCTCATTGATCGCATTGAGCATCACCAGATCGATTTCATCTTTGTACTGGTCACTAGCAGTGATTGACATTGTGTCAATCAACGATTCGAAAAGAGTCGATTCTCTCTCAGCAATCTCGATGAATGTCGTATTTCTGGTAGCAAGAACAGTTTCTACATACCGTGCAATTCTTTCTGCCATTTCTCGCTGCACGCGTCTTGACATTCCCCGCCCAAGTGTCATCATTGTCGACATTGACCCTGCCATTCCATTGATTGCACCTTGAACCTGTAGAACACGGTTGTTTGCTTGTGTGAAGGCTTGACCTGCTAAGATGGATAACAGAAGTGCCACGACGGAGATATAGGGAAACATACTGCTGTAAATGACGCTCTCAGAGGGTGCATTCTCTCCGAACGCGAAATTCCGCAATGGTTCAGCAATCTGACCGTGTAGCCAGAACATCAAAAACCCATATGTGCTGATTAGGATGAGAAACCAAACTGTCGGTGGTACTCTATGATACCATTTCATGAACGTAGAACGCCCGACAATTTCCATCATCCCGTGGTCCGCTCGTCCCATGGTGAAAAGCCCTCGTCCCTGTTCCCTACAAGAAACCCAACGACAGATGAAAAGACAAAGCCTGCTTTTCCCTCTTTATGGCGCCTTCTCATCCCGACACGGTATGGCCGGGGCGGCGTGCGACGTTATTGGGTGCTCTGATCGCAGCGATAGGCCTGCCCTTATGCTACCTCATCTGGGTCTTGAAAGGGTGTAGGCCATG
>CAZMJD010000002.1:0-887 GCA_964566385.1 uncultured Candidatus Poseidoniales archaeon
ATCGATCTTCTCATGCAATTGGTCACGCATTTCTGTGATTGCAGACATGACATCGAATGACTCATCAGCACCTTTCGCCCCAACGCCTTCAATCTGAAGCCCGAGCATCATGATCATCACGCTACCAAGCAGAACGACCAGCCCAATGAATGATACCGCATTATCCATCTGAGTGATATACTGCGGCATTATTGTCAGTGTTGCTCCAACAATCATGAGGCCAAACCCCGTCATTACCTGTTTGTATCCATCGCCGAGAACGTCCTTCAGAACCACTTAATCATCACCTTCTGGTTCCCACCGGACATCTGTGATGATTAAGATTGGGATGAAATCAACTGTCGTGGACACACCTAGTGTAACGTATGCACTTGAAATAGGGGGGTTGTGAAAAGAAACTTGTCTGGAATCCAGAAGAATTGTCAAGTCACAACCTCTGGGTGCTGCATGCAGAATGTCGTGATATCCGGAGCAAATCGAGGCATTGGTCTTGGTTTAGTTGAGCGTTTCCTTGAACATGGATTTCGGGTTATGGCAGGGGTGCGTGACATGAGCCGATGTGCTGAACTTGAGGATCTATCATTGAATGGAAACTTACTGATTCATCTTCTTGATGTCACCAATGATGACTCTGTCAACGCCTTCGCAGGATGGGTCATTTCGAATACTCCATCGATTGATGTTCTGATGAACAATGCTGGAATTATGGATGAACGTGCTCATCATCTTGAGGATGTGGACATCGAATACAGCCGAAACGTGTTCAATGTCAATGTCTTGGGCCCACTCCGTCTGACGAGAGCTCTTCTTCCAGCGTTGAGGGATGGGGGTGCAGCTAAGGTAGGGAATATGTCGTCTCTCATGGGGTCGATAGCAGACAATCGTTG
>CAZMJD010000002.1:897-21676 GCA_964566385.1 uncultured Candidatus Poseidoniales archaeon
GGCCCCGGCCGCCAGCTGGCCGCCCCCCTGGGGGCCCCCCCCCTCCACCCGCCGGGGGGGGTATTACGCCTATCGTGCTAGCAAAACGTCCCTCAATATGATCACCATGAGCATGTCTCGGGACTTGCTGAACGAAGGCATCATTCCTGTGGCGCTGCATCCCGGTTGGGTACGCACGGATATGGGTGGGCCAAATGGCGCCATTGACGTCGCAACTTCAACCAAGGGGCTGTTCACCGTGATGGAGGAGTTAGAAGCATCAGATAGCGGTTCTTTCCTTCAGTGGGATGGCACAAGACTTCCATGGTAGTGAACAAGAAGCATCCGGGTAGCCTGATAAGGGATATAGGGCAGTGAGATTCGATGAAGGGGGGGCTGATTGCAGTCATGTGCTCTCTTGCATTCGCATTCATGCTCATTCCCCTGAATAATCCGGTTTTAGTTCACGATGAGTTACCGGTGGATGAGGTCTCTGCACAGGGTCGAAGCACCGGTGATCATGCAACTGGTGGCTATCACCTTGTGAGTGGGGAATGGTGGGAGAAACCAGTGGGATATAGGCCTACGATTGAGGATATTGACGGTGATGGAATCCTCTGGCCTTCTGATTCACATCCCATGGATCCTTCCATGCCACCCTTGTTCAGATCGGGATCCGAGGGCCTTCTTCTGCGATCAGGGGAACCTGATTGGAAGACTGATGAAACGGATGATTATTCGCGAGGGGCATTCGGTGACGTCGATGCCGATGGTGATCTCGATCTTGTTCTTTCGACAGGCGAGTATGGAACACGTAGGATTCAGATGTTTGAGAATCAGAAGGGCACCTTCGCAGCTTATCCAACGTGGATATCCCCTGAGAGTGCCGAGCCGAATGACATGAGATTTGCTGATTTCAATCAGGATGGGCGGATGGACCTTGTTCTTAGTGATCCTGGATCTCCACTTTCATTGTACTCTCCAAATGTACGTTCTATGCCAACTTCTGTGACATGGCAGAGTGAGAGTCAGGGTTGGTCGTTCCCGACGTATTCCTCACTTGCCATTGCTGACTTCGATAACGATACCTATCTGGATCTGTTTGCAGGAGTTACAGGCGGCAAAGCAGAGTTGCGAATGAACAGGCTTGGAACCCTTGAGCGACAAGCATCCTGGTATGGAAATGCTTCACTTCTGACTGGTTCAACTGAGATTGCAGATATAGATCGGGACGGCGATCCTGATGTGGTCTCAGCGACGTGGAACGAAGGCATCATCGTCTATGTGAACAACGGAGGTTCTCTCGACAGAGAGCATCAGGTTCTGATTGACAATCTCACGAATGTGACCAAAGCTCAGACTCTGGATGCCAACGATGATGGGTGGCTCGACATCCTTGTCACCAGTCATCTCTCGAAGGAGAGTGCGATGCTCTTCCTCAATAATGCAGGCTCATTCAACGATACGCCCGATTGGGTCGATCAAGAGGCCAACATTCACTTCCATTCAGTCGTCGGAGATGTCGATGGTGATCTCAAGGAAGATATTCTTCTCTTTGTTGAGAATAATACTGACCCTATTCGAATTCATCGTTGGACTGACAACTCGTTCTCTGCTTCACTTGACTGGAGTACGAATCTTGGAACTGATACGATGCATGGTGCCCTTGCCGACACCGATCTTGATGGTGACTTGGACCTCTTACTCGTCCAACAGGGTTCTGTTGGAATTATTCTCAATCGCCCTCAACCCAGACCTGTTACAGTACCTTCGTGGACCTCTGATGATGCGATGAGTTCGGTTGATGTGACCGTAATGGATCTCAATGGTGATGATGTGAATGACCTCGTTTTTGCGAATGAAGGTCCATCGAGGGGCTATTGTGGTCTGAGTGGAGGTGGTTTCAACACCACTCCGTGCTGGGAGACTTCCTCTTTTGGTGGCCTATCCGTCAGCGCCGGAGATATCGATCAAGATGGCGACGATGATCTTGTTCTTGGCCGATATTTCAATTCAAGTCTCGTTTTTCTTTCCGATGAAGGAAATTTGACCAACGAACCGTCGCTTGAGATAGATCAGAATAATCACACTTGGTTCATCGACTTGCTGGACTATGATGGCGATGGCGACCTTGACCTCTATCAGGCTCTCACTGACCGCTCGGTGAACATCCTTGAATGGGATGCTGGTGCCTTCCTGGCCACACCTCTCTTTGAGCACCCAAGAGACATCTGCGGTCAGTCAGGATTTGACATCGGCGACTTCGATGCAGATGGTGATGACGACATGGTCGTGACCTATCAGTGCGGTGTCACGCAGATCTTCGAATACAAAGGGTCCGAACCTGCAAACACCACATTATGGTCGGTGTCTTCGGGTGGCGATGAATACCCTGCCCTCTATGATTTCGACGCAGATGGTGATCTTGATTTGACAATCGTGCGTTTTGGCATGGTCCTGTTGTTCGAGAATGATGGTGTGAATATCTCAACTCAGCCATTGTGGTATCATGGTCATGGAAAGGAATCCTATCGTGCTCATTGGGGTGATATCAATGACGATGGACTCGATGATCTGATCGTGACGACTGCGAGTAATTGCCTTGCATTCTTTCGTACTGCTGATGGTCTTCCTACAGAAGCATCATGGAAGGATAAGGTAGCGAGCAATTCGATTAGGTCCTTGCTTGTCGATGTTGACGGTGATGGAAGAATAGACTATGTGACTGCGAATCGAAACCAGAATGAGATTTTTGATTTTCAAGTCGCCTTGGATAGTGATCTTGATGGGACGATCGATATCGAAGATGATCTTCCGAGCGACCCTACTCAGATATCAGACCCTGATGGAGATGGTTTTGGCGACCTTGGTACCGGAACAACTCCCGATGATTGCCGAGGTCAACACGGTTCTTCCTGGCGAGACCGATGGGGGTGTCCTGATGCAGATGGTGATGGCCAGTCTGATCTTGGCGACGATTATTGGCGCAATGCAAACCAGTGGAGCGATACAGATGGCGATGGCCTTGGAGATAACTGGCCTTACGAATGGGGTGGGAATGAGCGACGAGATGCATGGCCGGGCATCTTCATCGAAGATGCTTATCTTCCAGATCCAAGTCCTTTGGACTATGACAATGATGGATATGAGGATCCTTCTTTTGATGAGGCGATCACACCTCTTGATGACTGCTCCCTCATAGCGGGTACCTCAACCATTGACAGGAAAGGGTGTCTTGATTCCGATGGTGATGGATACTCCGATCCCGATGATGAGCACACCATCCTTGATGGTGCTGATGCCTTCCCTTCCGACCCCACTCAATGGACTGATTCTGATGGAGATGGATATGGTGATGCTCCAGCACCTGCCGCACGACCTGATGGATGCCCATCTGAACCGGGAGAGTCGTATCTCGATGTCTATGGGTGCCCTGATGATGATGATGATGGTTATGGGACAAGTGATGACTGTCCTGAGGAGTATGGCACTTCGACACAGGATCTCATAGGATGCCTCGATATCGATGGAGATGGATGGAGCATTCTCAACGACCTCGATGACCTTGACATCACAGTATGGTCTGACATCGATGGTGACGGATATGCTGACCAGATGCGGCTCGGCCGGATTGACTCTTGTCCGAATGTGGTTGGAAACTCGACAGAAGACAGATTCGGATGTCTTGACTCAGATGGCGATGGTTACAGCAACCCCGATGGATTGTGGCCCGCGCACCCCATAGGATTGGCTGATAGTCATCCGATGGATGCAACTCAGTGGCAGGATTCCGACGCCGATCAATGGGGTGATCAACTTGATGGAAATAATCCTGACAGGTGTCCTGAGATCGCTGGACAGAGTCGATGGATCCTTGTGGATGGGACGGTTCAGACATACCTCGGTTGCGCCGATTCAGATGCAGATGGGATGACCGATGAAACAGATGATTGCCCGAATTTAGCAGGAACCTCGACCCGTCAGACGAGATCCTGTCCAGACACCGATTTAGATGGCTTGGAGGACCGACTGGATGATTGTCCATCCGTGGCAGGGACTTCATGGATTTACCGCACAGCATGCATGGACACCGATGGTGATGGAGTTCCGGATCTCTATGATATCGAGCCGTTTGTAGCCTTGGAAACGATTCCAACGGATGAGGACTGGGATGGTGATGGTCGACTCAATGATGATGATGTCTTCCCCTTCGATGAGACACAGTGGGCCGATGCAGATGGTGATGGTCTGGGTGATTCAATCACTGGAAGAAATGCAGATCCATACCTCGATGATCGAGATAACGATGGAGTTGTCGATGAAGAGGACGCATGTCCTGATGACCCTGAAGGAGTCAGCGACCTAGATGGAGATGGCATCTGCGATCAACAGGATGATGATACCGACGGTGATGGAGTAGCCGATGTTATCGAGATCCAAGAAGGCTCGAATCATCTCAGTGCAGAATCAGTTCCAGAAGATACCTTCGCTCTCTATATCCCTGGCACCAGCATATCACTCGATGCATGGGATCTGATTCAATTCTCTGCCACATTACCTGCACTGTACTACTTCCTCTATGCCTTTGGTGGTCGGGGCGTTCGCGTCCGACGGCTTGAGCAGGACCTTGAAGAAGCGAGTACTCCAGATGATTTGACAGCCTTTGAATCTCGCTTGGAGAGAATGGTGAGATTGAGATTCATCGCACCCTATCAAGCGATTCGGCTTGAGCGAGAGCGTTCTCGGCGCGAAGCGAGCATGTCAGATAATCTTAGAGATATTGAGGCTGAATTCGATGAAGATCAAAATACAGTACCTCCAAGTTACATGAAAGGGTGGACACAAGATGATGGTTGGGAGTGGCTTGAGTACCCTGAAGATTCTGGAACACGCTACTATCGCAAGGAGGGGTCCGATGACGAGTGGACCCTTCATCAAGGATGAGTCGTTCTCGTCCCTCATTCAATGGATGGTACGTGTCTACCCAGGTAGTGGATTCAAGGCCCAATCGGGTAGGCTGATAAGGACTCCCCGAAAGTCAGCCTTGAAGAAACCATGCCAGATGTAGGCTCACCCATCTGTTGGACGAAGGGGTCACTGTGAAGACCAACGGTGCGCTGGAGATTCCAGCAGACGTGCGCGAACAACTGCATAAGCAGGGTTATGTGATTCTGAAGAGAGTCTTCACTCTTAGTGAGGTCCACTCCCTACGTACCTCCTGCGACAACTTCTTCCGCCGCCAGAAGCACATGAGGAGCCATCTTGGGCGCAACATGCCTAACGCGACACGCCACGTTCCCGAGATTCACTGGATCTACAGCCATCCCAACGTATTGGCCTCATTTAGGGCAGCGCTCGGGACCGAAGACATCCTCTTCACTCGCCATTGTGACATAGCAAAGAACCGCCTCAGTGGCTGGCATAAGGACAGCGGTGAGGCCGAGCCCTACTTCTCTGGTGACTACTTTGCCGCTGAGGATTGTCAGGTCTACAAGATGGCAGTCTACCTCCAACCCCATCGTGATGGCCGGGGCCTGTGGGTCAAGCCGGGCTCCCATTGGACGCCTGACAAAGAGAGCGGCGAGGCGCTTCATCTGGACACCGAAGCCGGTGACGTCATCATATTCGACGTCCGCCTGACGCATTCGGGCGCCTTCGGAGGTTGGGTCGAGAAGTTGCTCGGGCGCTTTGGCCGGCGAATCTTTCGTTCGCCCCATCCCAAACATGATCACGCACTCTTGACTCGCCTCAAGGACGCCTACTGGTGGGTCCGGCGCCGCACGAATAAGTTCTCCATCTTTTTCACCTATGGGTTTCCCAACAACTTCACCTCCGAGTTCTCAGAGCAGAACATGGAGCGTCAGCGTGCCCAGTTGGCGCAGTTCGACTTTCACGGGAGCCTTGTCTCTGATGAGCCCTTGATTCGTACCCTGCTCGACGCTGGGGTCAAGGTGTTCGGAGAGGACGCCTAGTGCAAGGTCAATGGCGGCCAGTTCACCGTGCTAAAAGGTTCGAGAATTTCCACCAGAAACTGCTTCATCTATTCATTCGATTGCAGGCTCGTCTCCACTGACCTTGCCCAGGTATTCGGGTAACTCGACACCAGCCATCTTGGCAACGTCATGAATCGGTGGCAGAGATTGGACCAAGCTGGACACAAAATTCGAGGTCGAGGATGAACCATCTGCATTGCCTCCTCCATCCCAAACGGTGACCTTGTCGATCTTCAGGTTACGAATCGCTTCGGTCTGCATGGCGACCATCTGCTCAAGTTTCTCAATCATCAGAAGGGTCGCTGCTGCTTGTGAATCGTTACCTGCTCCAGCTACGAGTGCCTGATAACCAGCAGCCTTTGCTTCGAGCACCTTCTGAGTACCTTCTGCCTCTGCTTGATAGCGGGCCAGAACTGCATCTGCTTCACCAGATGCGATACGTCGCTGCTTCTCAGCTTCAGCCTCGGCAGCAATCTCTATCTGTTCCTTGCTGATTTTCTCAGACACGATGCTCTCAGCCCTCAACCGCTCCTGCTCGAGGTTGTATTGCGCCTTCTGGATCTCAGTCTCGGCCTGCCGGCGTGCGACCTCAGATTTCTGGACAGCTTCAGCTTCACGCTGAGCGAGTTCAGCATTCACATCAGCGATGCGAGCGTTCGATTCGTTTTCACCAGATACAGCTTCAGCTTCACGTTCTCGAACGAAGATACGTTGCCCGGCTTCAGCAGCCTTCCTTCCCTTTTCAGCTTCGGCCATGTTCTCTGCAACCTGGATCTCTCGATCTCGGTCCGCCTCTGCCTTGCCAATCGCACCATCTCTGTCAGAGCTTGCAACATCGACGAGTGCGCGGTTGTTCGCTTCGGCAGCGGCCTTCTTACCGATGTTCTCAATGTAGTTCGATTCGTCTGTGATGTCGGTCACGTTAACGTTGATGAGGTAAAGGCCAACCTTGTTCAACTCAGTGTCGACATTCGTGCGAATCGCTTCAAGGAACATTTCGCGATCATTGTTGATCTGTTCGATTGTAAGCGAAGCGACGGTCAGACGCAACTGGCCGAAGATGACTTCACGAGCGAGGTCTTCAATCTCGGCGGGGTTGCGAGCGAATCCAAGCAGACGCTGTGCAGCGTTCTGCATGATTGCCTCTGATGTAGATATAGCGATAGTGAACGTCGATGGGACGTTGATGCGAATATTCTGTAGAGATAGGGCGTTGGTCAAATCTATCTGAATCGTCATTGGTTTCAGATCGAGGAATGCAGAATTCTGAATCAGAGGATAGATCAGTCGGCCACCACCGTGAACTGTTTCGGCGACCTTGCCCTTACCGACTCGCCCATAGATGACCATGACCTTGTCCGATGGGCAGATCTTGTAGCGAGTGGCGAAGAAGAAGACCAAGGAGACCAATATGCCAACAGCTGCCAGAACGATGACAGTCAGCAGACCCGACCCATCGTCTGTGGTCGCGGCAGTGTGATTCTCTAGGGCAAGCCATTCAAGCATGCCCTCGTTCACCCATCAACCCGCTATTGCCTTTTCCCTTACAGAAAAGGAGTCCTGATAGCAGTGAGGGTTCTCATTCTTCAGAATCATCTGATGCATCGAGTGGTTTGACCACTAACACACCTGCAAGCACCTTGGTCACTACAATCAGTGTCCCTGTATCGATCTTCTCCTTGTTCGCACTCATCGCATCGAGTGTCTTGAGCGTCCCTTGCACTGGAACCTGTACCTGTCCCTTACCATTGGCGGGTATGCGGAGGTAGACCTCACCGGTTTCTCCCGCGGCATTGTTGATATCGACAGTTCCAGATGTCTCCATCTCCTTGAACAGTGTCATGATCTTCGAAACTGCGAACATCGATGCCCCTCCTGCTCCTCCACCAACGAGAATTCCCATCGCTTGGCTGTCCGTACCCCTTGAGACCCACAGTCCGACAAGACCGAACATCATCATGAACGCCGCGATACCTTGGAAGGTCAGTGCCTTGAATGAGAGATCTGCATCCATACCGATATCAGCACCAAAGACAGCTTCACCCAGATCCCCCATCACGCCTCCGAGCATCATGAGGACGAACCAGATCAGAAAGAACAGCGTACCAACCAGAGCGGTGATGCCGAAGATAAGGTCGAGGCCGGTGACCTCGCCAAGTCCGATGAACTCCAAGAGGGTCGTCATGTGTCCTCAGAAGGGTGGTGAAGGGATGAACGATTCGCTTCTTCACGTTTCTTTTTGTTCACTATTCTGTGAAGGCCGCACGACGGTGAACCAGTATTCAAACAAGAAGATTGGACCGACCGATGCTCCTGCAATTGCTGCCGCCAGCCATCCAGGCAAGCCGATGGAGATGGCCAGCAGCAGGATGAGGAGCACGGTTCCTGCGATGATGAATCGTCGGAAGAGGACCCAATAACCCTGCGCGAAGTCCTCACGTCCATCTTCACCGATGAGTGATGCCATCAGATCGCCTGAATGAGGCTTGCAAGGCCATAGAATACAGCACAAGCGATGAGGATTTTACCGAACACCCCTCCTCCTTTCTCAGGAGCAGTCCCCTCCTCACGTTCCAGATTCATAGGATTTCGTAGATACCCGTCATCATCTTGATTGCCGCGCATGAATGTCAAGAAAGCCAGAACGATGAATGTAGCACCACTTACTCCGAAGACTGGGCTGAGCCAATCCATTGCCATGTCTCCAGCGACCGTCATCAGATAGAGCTGGAAGAACCCGAAGACGAAGGCAAGGGCCCCTGCTGAATTATCCTTCGCCACACATATCGACCCGATACCTCCAACTTGAGGGTTCTCATGACTTGCATGAGGGCAAGGGACATCACCGACCACGCTCTGGCTCACCATATGCGCCTGTTCGGGACCGACGGTGTTCGTGGCCTGGTCGACCTCGGTGCTGTTGAGGACCCCGTACAGGCTTTCATCGCTGAACGAAGGATGACCCCTGCTCTTCTCGTACGGCTGGCATCAGGAATGCTCTCTTGGATGACAGAGCGAGAGGCAGAACCACCATTGATTGTCGTTGGTCATGATGACAGACCGAATCAAGACGCTCTGATCCATGCTGTCACTGCTGTCGCCAAAATGGCAGGGGCGACGTGCCGCGTTCTTGGCCCATGCACGACCCCCCACCTCGTTCAGACAGGCCTTGGGATGGGTGCTTCAGCGATGTGGATGCTGACCGCAAGTCACAATCCTGCTAGCGATTCGGGCCTGAAGTGGTTCGATGCCGATGGTCGCAAATCAAGCCCGGCAATGGAGCGATGCGTGGAATCATGTCTGAATGTGGATGTCCGTGGCGTGTTCGGTACCGGAGGTAGTGTTGACCTGCTTGGTGCTGAGACCGATTCAGCACGGGCAGAGGCGGTCATCAGCAGCGTTGGTAGGCTTGCCGCTTGGCTCGGTATCGATGTCCCGATGGTGGAACCAACCCCCTTCCTGCTCGATGCAGCTAACGGTGCCGCTGCCCTTGGGATTTCTGATGCTCTGGCTCTGATGGGGCTGGACGTGACACGGGTGGATGGGACTGGCGTGATCAATGATGGCTGCGGTGCTTCTGGTCTTGAGCCAGGCCAACACTGGATGTGGTCTGACTTGGCAGGTGAATCTCATCTTCTGCTCACTCGACTTGCATCTCTTTCTGAAGTTGACCGTCCAGCATCAGGTGTTCCCATCGCAGCTGCCCTCGATGGTGATGGTGACCGTTGTATCTTGCTCGAGACGACCGAGACGGGTGTGTGTGTGGTCGATGGTGATCGTATCGCTACCGAGGTCATGGCCGCATCCTCACCGCGTCGATGGCGCTCAGCGCTAACCATAGAGGCTGATCTTGCCATTGCTGCCGAGCGCTTGGAATTAGGTGTCGACGAAGACTCGCTCGAGGTCGCCGTCGGTGATCGCTGGCTTGGTCAAGCACTGGTTGGTGATGGCCTGGCTCAGAGTGCTGATTGGATAGGCAGTGAAGACTCAGGACACCTCGTCATGCCGTGGCCACATCCTATCGAATCCGGCCGATGGGTTCCATTGGGCGATGGTGCTGGTACTCTCATTGCAGCTCTTTTGGCACGTTCAGCGCTGAGCACTTCGGGGCGGGCGACTCGTGCTGAGAGCGCAGGATGGAAGCACCGTATCTCGATACGAGGTGTTGACCGGAATCTCTGGTCACCCGACAGCGATCTGGCTGATGCACTCGAGCGTACTCTGATCGATGGCCTGACCAAATTGGATTCAAGTGTGGAGCTTGGCCGAATCTTGGTCGATGGCGAGCCATCTCTACTGATGCTGCGCGGCTCTTGGGGAGGCATCCCGACTTCAGTCGGTGTGCGCCCCTCAGGCACCGAGGCTAAGATCTCGGTCACCTGCCGTATGTCACGTCATCCACCTCATGATGCTTCACGAATCATTGAGGCCATGGGCGATGCGCTAGAGCATGCGCTGCAATGATGACCATCATCGCTATCGCATCATCATGACTCAGCGAACAGTACGCGGTGAATCCGTCAGCCACACAGAGATTCTTGAATTCAAGACGAACGAGCGATACAACATCATACCTATCACTTCAGAGGTCGAGAGAATCGTGTCAGAATCTGGCGTCATTGATGGTTTGGTCCTTGTCAATCCAATGCACATCACTGCTTCGATCTACGTGAACGACCAGGAATCAGGTCTCCATCACGATATCATGCAGTGGTTGGAGAAAGTCGCCCCCTATCATGGACCCGAGGGCCGTACAGGCCCTGAATACCGACATCATATGACTGGCGAGGATAATGGTGATGCCCATCTCAAACGACAGTTGCTCGGCCAACAAGTGGTCATGCCGATCACCGATGGCCAGCTTCATCTGGGAACGTGGGAACGGATCCACTATGCTGAGTTCGATGGACGGCGTCGCAAGCGCGTACTCGTCAAGGTGACAGGTATTGCTAGTTGAGTCCTAACTTCGATCAGCCATTGCCATTCGATAAGCTTCGACAGCAGCCCGTGCTATCGCCTCTGCATCGTTGGTCACCGTTGTGACGTTGTGGGTCGCTCCTACGTGCATGTCCCCTCCAATGGCAGAATCCTGTATGCTTGACATCGATGAATCGGTCGTTGCGGGTGCATTCCTCGCTGCGGTTTCCATCTGAATCTTCGCTTGACGCACGTTCTCAGATTCCTGACGAAGCCGATACAACTCCTCACGTAGGGCTGCGATTTCAGCCTCGCTCTCCGAGGTTGCGGTCTCGAATTGTGCCCGTAACTGCGCAGCTTCTGATTCAGCTTCCAAGCGCATCTTCTCCAATTCTTCCATCACTTGTGGTTCAGGAACTGCTGAAGGGATATGGGGCCGTATATCGGTAGGCGCGTCTCCGAATCTGACGGATGGTTTTGTTTCGACGATGATACCGTCCTCTGTTGCCTTCCAGACATCGATCTGATAGGTCCCATCTGCGTTCACTGAGCGAACCACGCAACCATCGAGCCATCGTTGGTTGGTCGGACTGAAATAGTCCACGTGGTCGCCCACTTCGAACGTTGGTGCAGCAGGGCGAATCGTACCCGGAGCAGTACCAAGGACAACGGCGTGTTTCGTCTCAACTCGGCGAACCCGTTTGACGACATCGATGGCGACTGAGCCATCATCGTTCAGAGCGGTCACAGTGCATCGGTCGAGCCACCGTTCATTGGTTGGGCTGTGATATTCGACGGCGTCCCCAACTGCAAGGCCGTGAGGTTTGCGAATCGTTCCAGGTGCCTCTCCGAAGACCACTGCAGGCTTGTTCTCGATGATGATCCCCTCGCGTGTGTTCTTCCACACATCGATCTGAAATGTTCCATCATCGTTGATCGCACTGATCACGCTACCATCGAGCCATCGTTGGTTGGTGGGACTATGGTATTCGACATCATCTCCGATTGCAGGAGTGTAGGTGATTCTGATGTTGCCAGGTGCCTCTCCCTCCCATACAGATGGCTTATTCTCGACTTTGCGAACGATCTTCGTGACATCGACCTGATAGGTACCATCACCATTCACGACGGTGACGACACTATCTCCAAGCCATCGCTGATTGGTCGGACTGTTGTATTCGACGTTGTCTCCAACACTCAATCGAGGTGTGTGCCTCATTCCCTCAGCAGGCATGCAGCCGGCTGATGGTCACTTGATATGGTCGTATCTGACTATTTTTTGATCGATGAATGGGTGATGCAAGGATTGCAAACCCTTTGAAAGGTCGAGAACCACTTACTATTGGAATCGTGAACAGAAAAAGAAGCGACTGGGAGACATTCGGATGGTCCATGGTGATCGTTTGGGTCTGTGCGAATGTCCTTTCTCAGGCAGCATATGTTGGTCGCTTCGGGAAACCATATGATACATCCACAATGCTTCTGTCCATCGGGCAGTGGTACTGGATCCTCATCGCTATCGAAGTAGCAGTCTGGATCATGCTCGGTACGCTGCTCGGATACCGGTTCAGGAGGTCTCGCTTCATCCAGAGGGATGTAATTTGATCCTCCTCCGTTGACCTCAAGCATTTCATCGATATCTTTGCCCGGATTCGGGCTCCTCCCCCTTACAGGAGAGTCTCAGGTTCTAGTCCTATTTTTTCTGCAATTGTTTCTGCCATCAACCAATCGAATTCTTCGTCAATATCTATTGCACCATAATCTGGCATAGTATAGCAACCGATTCTACCACCAAGCCTACAATGTTCACGTTCCAAAATACTGCGCTTTGTTATGTAAAATGCTCCAGTTTCCTTGCGTTGGTTCGAGTTACTTTGACGCATCGGACGGTTCTTTGGATCATATGATGGAGTTGCAGAATCATCCTCTTGAATTATCCAAGTGAATGAATGGTCGTTCACAACCGTAAGCATTGAGTCATAGTTTCCTTGTTCGAACTTTTCGAGTGAGTGATCAAAATCTTTCGATGAGGTGAATGGGCTTGTCGGTTGTACCATCAATACAATCTGTGCATCTTGTCCAGATTCGTGTTCAGAAAGAGCTGCCATCAATGATTGTTCTGACGATACTGTGTCAGTGGCATCTTCTGGCTTGCGTTTGTGTACTGCACAGCCAAGTGAAGAACCAATTTCAAGAATTTGATCATCGTCACTTGAAAGCAATACGGAATCGATGTGGTTTGCATTCATGGCTGCCCTGAGACACCATTCTACCAAAGGTGTACCACAGAATGGTCGCCGATTCTTACCAGGTATGCCCTTGGAGCCGCCTCGTGCTAAAATCACAGCAAGAGTGGTCATTCATACGCCTCACTTTACTCTACGTAATTTAGCAATCATTGGTTTCTCGCCATCATAAATTTTCTTTATTCCGTCACCAATTGCTGATTCATATGCGCGAATGTCTCTGACCAGTTTGTTTAGCCCTGATGGCTCTAGACTGGCTGCGTGATCTCCACCTTTTTGTGTCCGGTCAAGAGTAAAGTGCCTTTCAATAATTTTAGCGCCCATTGCTGTAGCAGCTATGTCCATGGCAATTCCCTTGTGATGGCCACTGAATCCAAACACGCAGTCCGGAAATTTATCTGCTAGTGAATTGATATAATTCAAATTCAACTCTTCGAATTCCGAGGGGTAAGTCGATGTACAGTGGAGTATGTATCGATGTTCGATTCCCTCGTCTCTTAACCAATTCACACACTGCTCAATTTGTTCTTCTGTGCTCATGCCGGTTGAAATGATCACGGGCTTTCCAGATTTGCAAGCAGCTCTTACAGTCTCTTCATCAGTAATACTTGCACTTGCAATTTTGAAAATTGACATCCCTACCTCAGACATCTGAGCCGAACTCACTGGATCCCAGGGTGAAACAAAGTATGCGATACCCAATGATTCTGCATACTCTTTGAGCTCAGTATGTTGTTCAACTGAGAGTTCCAGAGCGTCCCTATGTAACCCATATGTTTGAGCGAACGCGTTTGGAGACTCGTAGGGCCTGTCATACTCTTCATCAGTCAGGAGTGTTCGAGTATGGCGCTTTTGGATCTTGACGGCGTTTACACCTGACTCTGCTGCGATTGCAATCAGTTTCTTGGCGTGCTCAAGGCTTCCTTGGTGGTTCTGGCCAATTTCAGCGATAATGTATACTTCACCAGCAGCAATTGCTTGCGCGATATCGGCGGTTGCCATGTTACAGCCGTTGTGTGGTTCATTCTTGACTTTTGGCGATGGAGGAGAATCATGTCTTACAGGAAAGAATCACTTCGCAGGCTTCTCTAACTGCACCGTTTCCTCCCGATTTTTGTGATACCCAGTGCGCAGCACTCCGAACCTTTGGTTGGGCGTTAGATGGAGCTAAACGGAGACCTACTTCACCGAATGCAAGTAAATCCGGCACATCATCACCCATGAATGCAATTTCATCGCAGGCCAATCCACGTCTTGATTTGATTTCCCTAAGTACCTCGGATTTATCCTTCACACCAACATGTAATTCGTCCATTTTCAGTTTCTCCATTCTAGCCTTCGTAATGGCGCTTGGTTCGCGACTAACAACTCCTACCAGCAGCCCCGAATCACGGAGTAAGGCAGTCCCATGTCCATCAATGACAGAGAATCTTCGTTGCTCGTTACCATCCCCATCTCGTAAAATTGTCCAATCTGTAAAGACTCCATCTACATCGAATAAGATGCATTTGAGTTGAGCCATCTTTTTTGCCACAATTTCTGTGGGTTGCTTCCACTCACGTGGCCATTTATCTCCTGGAATTATCTCGCGGTTAATCGCTTCCTCGCTTTCGATCAACATCTGAATCATGGCAGATATGTTTACTCCATTCTTTTTCCACTCGTTCAAACGATGGTGTGCATCACTGCCATCTGGGACACTGAATGATTGAACGATACGCGTCATATGATTGCGTAAGGACTTCCTGTAATAATACAGTTGGTTAACTCACATTTATCGTTGAGTTCCAGCACGATTCATTCTGACACGAATGTAGTGGATCAATTCCCAAGGCGCTTCTTTAATTTGTAAAGGAGCCGCTTGAAAGTGCTGTTCTCGATACCTTCAAACTCCCGGTATATCGACTCTTGAAGGGCGCTCTGCTCTGGATCGATATCGACATTCTGATTTTTTTCAGTCTTACTGGCAATGAGGTAGATCTCGTGTTTGTTATCAGGATCCTTTTCAGCGATAACGTCCACTTTGAGTCCTGCTTTTGCCAGAGTATTTCGAAGTGAATGGATGGTGAAGTAGTAGGTGTGAACGACGCGGATGAAATGCTTAGCGAAAGGGATGCCAGGGAACCCTGCATTTGGAACCGCGATGTAAACGATACCGTCATCGGAAAGCTTGCGAGCCACCTTTTGTAGAACGGTAACAGGGTCCATGAAGTGTTCCAAAACATGGCGCATCATCACAACATCAAATTTCTGATCGGATTTCAAATCCCAATCATCATCCACATCGTCCGTCACCACCGAAACGCCGAGTTCCTCCAGATTTTCACGGCAATGCTCGCTAGGTTCGATGGCATACAGATCGGCTTCAGGGTACAAGTTCTTCTTCATGAAATCCAGATTCCAACCCATTCCTGATCCAATGTCAAGCATGGCTTCAGCATCTGAGTTCACCGCACCATGACGTTGCAATCGCTTGGCAACGATCTTCACTGTGGCATACTTGTGTTCCTCAGATTCGTTGCCATGAACTTCCGATCGATAATATGAATCATACTCGTGTGTATAGAAATACATGTAACGATCCTTGGTCCAACGTGGGTTAAGGTAACTAAGACCACAGTTCTGGCACACTGAGAGGTTCATCTTCAGATCAAACTTCCCGCTTGTGTACAGCGTTTTGTAATCGTTCGATCCACAGATGACACAGCTTACCGTTTCTAATTCCTCATTCACTTCAGCTGCCATATATTCACCAACTGGTGTTCTGATATGTCAGTTACGACTCAGTGGTAGTTCGCTAAGTTGTCTCTGAAGGAGATCTGGATGACATGATCATCATCCTAGGCATGGTGAGGTTGATGATACAGAACTTTGGTCCAAGGACATGGGCGGCTCCTCACCCTTGAAGTGGGTAGCATGTTGGTTGGTCCTCACGATTGCTTTCGCGTGGTCCACTGCGGGTCTACTTTTGGAACGGTTCAGTGACGGGAGCCCAAACTCTGGTGACACCCTGATTCATGTCATGATCGTGGCAGCTGCCGCATTCCTGTTCGCGCTCGCCCTTCTCTATATCCATGATCGGACACAGACCGATCAGCCGATTCAGCGTATGTTCCCAGTTCTATACTGGGGTCGTAAGGCTTCAGTGACAGTTGGCCCTTTGCTTCGTCAATACTGGTTCACGAACGATCTTGAGGAGAAACCATTCAACCGCGTCACACGCGATTGGGTGTACAAGACCTCTCGTGGTGAATCGAATAACATCGGGTTTGGCAGCCAAGTCGATTTTGATGCGGTCGGTAGTTATCATGTGCTGCCGGCGTTGTTCAAGAAAGATGTCCGCAGCGAGGATGCCAAGAAGCACAAAGATGGTTTCTCACTGACCATCGGTGATCGTGAAGGCGTTGATCATCCGGTGACGATGGATCATTTCGTCAATATCTCGGCAATGTCCTTTGGTTCACTCTCCGCCCGAGCCATCGAGTCACTCAATCGTGGCGCGAAGGATGCCGACATCTTCCATAACACTGGGGAAGGTGGCTTGTCACCCTATCACAAGTCAGGTGGTGATGTGATCTTCCAGATGGGTACGGCCAAATTCGGTGTTCGTAATGATGACAGTACTCTCAACGATGCCCTTCTCAAGGAGTTAGCGTCTTATGAGAAGGTTCGAATGATCGAGATCAAACTCTCTCAGGGTGCCAAACCAGGTAAGGGTGGTATGTTACTCAAAGAGAAAATAACTCCTGAAATATCCTCTATACGCAAGGTGCCGATGGGCAAGGATGTTCTCTCCCCTCCCCGTCATCCGGAGATCGATGACGTCCCCTCGTTGTTCGATTTCGTCGATCGTGTGCGAGATATCACCAAGAAACCTGTCGGCATCAAGATCGTCGTTGGTCATATGGGAGAAATCGAGGCCATCGCTGAAGCGATGGCAGCTGAGCCGGGACGTGGTCCGGATTACATTTCCGTGGATGGTTCTGAAGGGGGCACTGGTGCGGCTCCATTGGTCCTCGCCAGTCATGCTGGGCTTCCCATGAAGCAATCGATAGCCATCGTCGATTATGCCCTGCGCAAGCACGGTGTGCGCGACCGTGTGGCCGTGCTCAGTGGTGGTCAGATTGCTACACCTATCGATATCATTGTGGCGATGGCGCTTGGGGCAGATGCAGTTTGCATCGCACGTGGCTTCATGCTGGCACTTGGATGCATCCAAGCGCTCGATTGTCATTCAAATCATTGTCCGACAGGTATTGCTACCCAATCCAAGCGTCGTCAGAAAGCCCTCGATATCCCCGCAGCAGCATCGCGGGTGAGCATGTACGCTAAGGCCCTACAGAAGGAGGTCATGCTGTTGACGAAATCCTGTGGTTACACCAGCCCACAGCAGTTCACTGCTGATGACATCATGGTCGTCACCTCGCCAGGTCATCTCGATTATCTATCAGAACTTCACGGAGTCTCAGCCGTAGAGGCATCCATCGAGAGGACTGCTGCGCAGAAGGCAGGAATGACGGTCGGCGAGATGAAAATGTCCACTTGATTCAAGTGACAAGGTTGCAGTATTGTGGAACACTATTGCAATTCGTTTATCCCTTAGTGTTCGGGTCCTCTCCCCATCCCGTCTGAGAGAAGACATCATCCGCACGCCGCGCAAGCGTGTTGGCTTGCCTTGCTCATGTTGTTCACTTCACTCAGCATGGGACTCTATGGCTTCCAGTCCGATGTAGATGAGAACTCTCACTTGGCGACAGAGGTCGCAAGTGCACCCGGGACGGCAATCAACGTCACAATCGTTCGTAGTTTCAAGACCGAGATAGCCACCAGTTTGAATAAATCTGTTTTGGAGAATGCTACGACCATCGAATCCTCTGGTGCGATTCCCGGTTTGAAGTTCACAGGAACTGGACGTGTTGGGGACGGCATGTTCGTGGCCGGAGGGCATCACACCTGCGCCATCATGGCAGATGGGATGATGAAGTGCTGGGGTTACAACCGGGAAGGACAGGTCGGTGATGGCGGAGGTGGCTGGGGCTCCAGACGCAGAACAACTCCTCAAGATGTCGTCCTTCCGACCAACATCACCGGACTCTCGGTTACAGCAGGTGAAATGCATACATGTGCTGTCTTTGATGATGGATCGATACGTTGCTGGGGTCGGAATAACAACGGACAGATCGGTGACAATTCGACCTCGGATCGCACCACTCCAAGAAATGTGAGCATGCCACCTGGCCTGAATGCCACTGCGGTGTCAGCAGGAGATGACCACACTTGTGGACTCATGGATGATGGCTCAGTGTGGTGCTGGGGCATGAATGACGATCTACAAGTCGGTACGAATGGGACATTGAACAATCTAACCCCTGTCGAGGTCCTGATGTCGGGTAGCCTGAATGCCACTGCCATTTCAGCGGGTGGGATTCACACCTGTGCACTCCTCACCAACGGTTCGGTCGCATGTTGGGGTGGTAATGAGAAAGGCCAACTCGGATTCAATACATCTTCCTTCACATCTTTACCCGATACATCTGTTCTGCCAAGCGGCCGTAACGTCACATCGATATCTGCCGGTGGGTCACATACATGCGTGTTATTGGACAATGGTTCGGCGGCATGTTGGGGTGATAATGAGCAAGGTCAACTCGGCGATGGTTCGAGAGAATCAACGACTGAACCAACACATGTCAATCTCTCCAGTTCAAGGAATGTAACCTCGATCTCAGCAGGTGGTGATCATACCTGTGCTCTTCTCGACAATGGGTCTTTGTTCTGTTGGGGGGATGGAGGTGATGGACGTTTAGGTTACGGAGGTGACCTGGAAATGGTGAACCCCATGCTGGTCAATTTCTCTATGGGAAGAGCCGCCGACGCGGTCTCTTCTGGCTATCGACATACGTGCGCCGTTCTGGACAATGGTTCGATGGAGTGCTGGGGCTACAACAATCAGGGTGCCATTGGTGATGGAACCCGCACATCCCGTTGGACTCCAACGAGCGTGACGAATCTGATGCAGACTCCAGCAGCTTGGGTCGGCACCCCTACGACGTTGTCGAATGGCAATCTTCTGACGGCGTGGGCCAATAATTCCCTGACCGGTACCTCACATGCCGCGAGCATCAACGTCTCGGTGGTTCCGGGCCTTGTGTACAATTCGACAAACATCGTTCTCACACAGAACGTGAACGTCTCGGTCAATACAACGGTCAATTGTGATTGGTGTGCCTTTCAGATCGAGCCCGACCTTCCAGCATCCTTGGTGTGGAACAATAGTGATGGTTCGTTCACGGGGAACATCTCGAATCCAGAAATATCATTCAACAATCTCTACACAGTTACCGCAGATGGAGGTAATGGCTCAGATGAGACGATTCTTCACATCTCTTTTACTTCAACCACCCCTATTCCTTCGGCCACAGCCGTGATTGGATTTGAAACACAGTTCACCACTGCGCTCAACACCTCTCTGTACGAGAATTCCACAGATGTCGAGTCCTTGTCCATACCATCTGGTCTTTCCTTCACAAGCACGGGTGGTGTCCTACCGGGAACCACAATTTCAGATGGGATCATTTCTGCAGGAGCAGAACATACCTGTGCTGTGATGCAAGATGGAGGTCTGAAGTGTTGGGGCGGCAATGGTGGAGGCCAGCTTGGTGATGGTACGCGCATCGACAAGAAACTACCTCTGAATATATCTCTTCCAGCAAATCGTTCGGCAGTCGCCGTAGCTGCTTCTTCAGCCCACACGTGTACTATTCTCGATGATGGCTCTGTGTATTGCTGGGGCACGAACACCGATGGTCAGGTTGGTGATGGCACAGGGACTGACAGACTCTCACCGACACAGATCAGTCTGCCTGTAGGTAGGAAAGGTGTCTCGATATTTGCAGGCGAGGTGCATACCTGCGCCATCATGGACGATGGTGGATTGGCTTGTTGGGGTGACAATGATTTTGGACAGATCGGGGATAACACGACAACCGATCGCAACACTCCGACCCGTGTTCACTTGCCGAGCAACCGAGTTGTGAATGAACTGAGTACGGGTGCCTACCATACATGCGCGCTGCTCAATGATAGCACGATGCATTGCTGGGGAAAGAATGACTATTCTCAGACCGGCTCAACTGGAAGCACCATCCCCCAACCATCGCGCGTCCAGTTCTGGACCAATCAAACGATTCTGGACATAGCTGCCGGTGGTGGTCATACCTGTGCTTTGCTCAATGACAGCACCGTGCGTTGTTGGGGTTGGAACAGTGATGGCCAGATTGGTGATGACTCGGATAACGACCGCACGAGTCCTCGTGAGGCGCATCTGCCGAGTGGTAGTACTCCCTTGAGCGTCGTTGCTGGGTACGAGCATACGTGCGCCATTCTCAGTGATGGCTCCATGCGGTGCTGGGGTCGAGGAAATGAAGGTCAGATCGGTGATGGTAGGCAAGAGGATCGCGAGGAACCACGTACTGTTGATCTCCCGCGACTTCGCACCGCGGAGATGGTTGTCGCTGGCAAGTATCACACGTGTGCTATTCTTGATGATGGGATGCTGCGTTGTTGGGGGAATGGAGTCTTTGGGCAACTAGGTCTCAATTCGACGTACTCATACTCCATCGCTCAGAAACCTAAGGATCTTCC
>CAZMJD010000002.1:21691-31700 GCA_964566385.1 uncultured Candidatus Poseidoniales archaeon
AATGATGCAGGTCTGTGGATAGGAGTGCCTGACACGCTGAGCACGCCGACTGTGACGACCGCGTGGGCGAACGATACTGAGAATGGAGCCTCCTTCTTTTCCTCTGTCAACTTCAGTGTCCACCCTCCTATCGACTATGGCATGACCCTCGCCCTTCCATCGAACAATAGCAATGCCTCTTTCCAACCATCTGTGTACTGTACATGGTGCAATTTCTCGATTGAACCGGCACTTCCTGATGCTCTTGAGTTCAACTCATCCACTGGCAACATCACGGGGAAGATCACGTCTTCAGAGATGGCCTTCAACAATTCGTACGTGGTCACTGCGATGGCACCGAATGGGACGGGGCAGATCCAACTTCAGTTGATGTTCGAACCTTCTCTGAACCTCCCTGCAGTCACCCTCGTTCGTGGGTTTGCCACCTCTTTCTCGACAGCTCTAGATGCATTGACACGTAACAATGCGACTACAGTTGAGGCCTCTGGAACCACATCGGGGATGGTCTTCAACAGAGACGGTTGGTCCGGTATACCGACGAATCTCTCAAGCGGTCATGTGCTGACAACGTGGGCCAACAATACCAACGAATCGTCTTCGTTCTGGGCGAGTGTCAACGTGAGTGTCCATCCGGCTCTCTCCTATCCTGTCAGCAACATCACCAATATGCGGAATGGAACCTTTAGTGGAATCATTCCTATCATCGTCGGCGGACCATATACGATCTCGATATCCCCCCCTCTTCCAAATGGTCTGACCCTTGATTCCAGCACTGGAGTTATCAATGGGACATTCACATCCATTCACTCGACGACCACCCATACGATCACTGCTAGTAATGCGAGTGGTTCGGATACCTTCCCCTTTGACATCACCATTGATGAGATTCCTCCTTCGATCACGGCCTCGTTGGAATTCGTGAAATTGATCGGGGGGGTATCGATGAGTCCTGTTCATTTCCCGAACACCGGTGGTCCTGTCACCTCTTGGTCGATCACTCCTTCCCTCCCTCTCGGTCTTTCTTTCAGCCCTTTGACCGGTATCATCTCTGGAACTCCTGCCATTCTCTCTCCTTTGGTGAATCACACGATCACCGCGACGAATTCCGCAGGTTCCGATTCAGTTACGATTTCCCTTCTCATTCTGATTGATAGCGATGGTGATGGTACCCCGGACGTTGATGATTTCAACGATGATGATGATGACTGGCTGGATGCTGAGGAAGAGGAATGTGGAACCGATCCTCTTGACGCTGGTGATATGCCTTTGGACACAGATGGTGATTGGGATTGTGATGCCATCGATGATGATGATGATGATGATGGTGTGCTCGATGTTGATGATGCCTTCCCGCTCGACCCCGATGAGGATACGGATACGGACAACGACGGTAAAGGGAACAACATGGATGCAGATGATGATGGTGACACGTGGCCGGATGTCCGCGAGTTGAATTGTGGTACGGACCCTCTCGATTCTAGCGATGTTCCTGTCGATCTGGATGGTGATGGGATGTGCGACGTGGTGCTGTCTGACGCCGATGGAGATGGTGTTGTGGATGATCAGGACTTGTGTGAAGGTCATGACGATGCAGTCGATGTTGATGGAGATGGTACTCCAGATGGATGTGATACTTTGGTCGACTCCGATTCAGATGGTGTGGCTGACCTTGATGACCTGTGCTCAGGTCATGATGATTCGATCGATATCGATCAGGATGGTACACCAGATGGTTGTGATGAGACGGTCAGCACGGTGGTCGATGGGCCGGACGATGCGAATACAACTACGAATCTCACTGACAATGTCACCAACGCCACAGGTTCGAACGTGAGTGATTCGAATACGACCACATCTGAGGGAACTCTTGCCGCTGCCAGTGATTCAGGTGATGGTTCATCGATCAGTGTTGTGATCATCATCGTCCTTGTCATCTTCATTGGTCTTCTGGGCGCTGCAGGACTATTCTTGCGGGGTGGGTCTGAGGAGTCAGAGATGGTTGATGAAATGATGGCCGCAGGAGATGCCATGCCTGAGCAAGATTCTGAGTACACTCAGGATCTGGAAATGATGAACCAGCAGGTCATGGATCAAGGCCAGGAGATGTGGCCATCTCAACCAGAACAGGTCCACCAGGCCGATGGATGGCCAGACCGGAATCAGATAGGTGAGTATGATCAGGAAGGATGGGAATGGCTTGAATTCCCGCCTGGCAGCGGCGTGTGGTACTACCGAGATCCTGCCAGTGGTGACTGGTGGCTTCCCTGACGATGCATCACCTTCATGCGTTCAGCGCCCCGCCCGGCATCTGTGTCTGACCGTCACGAACCCAGCGCCTGCCGTGGCCTTGTTCGGGCGCTGAAGGCAGGTAAGGACCCCGCAGCCCTTTTCGAAGAAGCATGTGACTACAAGCAAGGTGTGTACCGCGCCGAAGGATTGGCTGCCGTAGGTGCTGCTGTCGGTGATATCGATGATCTCGATACTTCTCTCCCTCATCGAATCGCATCGAGCTTGCTCGATGAACCTGATCAATGGCGTCGGGCCGAGGCGCTGAAGCCAGTGACAGGTCACATCATCCGTTGGTCCGACCAGAACGCTCGTAGCACTACCCTCGATGAATTATTCACTTTACTCTCATCGTTCACTGAGTCGCCCTCACTCAAGGATGCCTCACGGAATCTCAGTCGTCAACTTGATCATGAGGACCAGCATCGCATGCTGGTCGTTGTCACGAATCTTGAGGAGGGCGCGCACGTGGCGGTTCGTCAAGTTCTCCGCTCGATGATATCTTCTGCAACCTCTTCTTCAGAACTCGAGCGTATCACTGAGCATTTGTGCTCGCTCAATGCTGACCTTGCTACTCGTTCACTCGATGTGCTCTGCGGACTTGCAAAGAAGGCAGGTCTGGACACTGCACGCGCTTTTGCTGCCGCTTGTGAGAAGGCACCAGATGCCTCGCTTGAGACTGCCCGGACACTGTGCAGCCACACCTCATCCCTTCCAGATCTCCTTGCTCTGGAATCTGCCCTCATCAGTGATGGCGGAGGTGTTCGTAGCATCCGTCTTTTGCTCACTCTGCAGGCTCAGGCTGATCGGAATGGTGCAAAGGAAGAAGCAGAGGCCATGATGGCCCGGGCTGAGCAGATATCCTCATCCCTGAGTGAAGCTGAACTCCCGCGAATCATCACCAAGGTCGAGCGTTCTCGCGCCCGCTTGGATGGTGTGGAGGACTCGAAGACCGCCACTTCACCACATGCTCTCAAAGCCCCGCTGATGGTAGTCAGTGACCACGGTCGGCACACCTTGGCCTTGGTCAACACATACACAGGTGGTCTTTCTACCCCTCACTTTCGTGCTCTGGCCAGAGCTGCAGGATTAGCCCATGGATTCGGACTTGAGGTTCTGGTCGTGGGATGGCCGTCAAAGGATTTGGCAGCGTTGTGCGAGAAGACTGCAGCATCCTCTGGCATGGAAGGTAGTGAGTATCTTCTTCCTTTGTTGTCCAAGGGTCGGATCAGGTCCTGCACGCTCGATGACCTGCTCGATGGCTCACATGATGAAGGTCATCTGGTCGCTACGACCAATGACGCCCCCTCTTCGTTCGCACCTTCTGGAAAAGGGCGTATCTGCGCCCTCATCGGGCTTGGACGTCATGGATTACCTGGTAAGGTGATGGACAGCGTGCCTGATCGATGGGATGTGACAGGCTTGGGCACTTCCCTCGAGACGTCGGTGGCCATGGGAGCGATTGCTACAAGACTGGGTGCACTGGAGTGAGGATATGTCGAATCTCTCCATTCCAGAGGGCACGCCTGAAACCGAGGTCGAAGCCCCTCCATTGAGCACCTTCTCACGATTATTCGGATATCATGGCTGGAAGGGTCTGGACAAGCGTTCGAAGATCTTCCATCAGATAGCGTATAGGGTCTCTTTCATCGCAGGTCTTGCAGCAGTCATCATTGGATTCTCTATGACCCCGAGTGGCGAGGACATCTCACCCGGTCCATTGCTTCTGGTCATCGTATTGTGGTACCCTTTGTTCCAATTGATGTACAATCTCGTTTTCTTTACCGGCTCTCGCTGAGTATCATTGCCATGGTGTCCAAGCACCGCCTGTAGTTTGGTCACGGAAATAATGTTGATTGGATCCGGGCGGATCCTCCATCCACTCACGACCCCACTCATCAGTTGTGATCGCAGGTCCTTGACCACCACCCCATTGTTCCTGTGGATATGCGTTGAACGCTTCTGCAGGGGGGGGGTGTCCCTGAGGCTGAGGTCCGGGACCTTGTTGCATCTGTTGTCCTCTCTGTGTGATGTGATTTCGTTGAAGGTCGATGTTTCGCTCGATCAGGCTAAATTCATCGGTTTCGAGTCTTTGGTTCCACAATAGTTTGGAGGCACTGGCGTGAATCATATTGAGATCCTCGACGGTTGTAGCTTTGGAGATGCGTTGTTCAAGGCCGGAGAGTGGTGATTTTCTCATAGTGGGTAGGGCGAGGGTAAGTATGACCAGAATCATGAGTCCGGCAATGGCGACGGCAGCAATGGTGAGCATTGACATGCTTTCGCTGGTTGATGATTGAGCCGCTGCCTCTTTCGATGCAGAACTCAGATCTGTTGTCCCCACATTCGTCTCATTCATTGTTTCATTTGTTGCCGAAGTGTTCACTGCGGTCTGATTGATATCGGAGGCATCCCACCTCGTCTCATCGAAGGGAAACTCGTCATTCAGGTCTGAGACACCATCGTCGTCGCTGTCTGGACATCCCAATGCATCTGTTGTCTCATTTCCTGCAATCAATGGGCAATCATCAGCCCTCACGCCCTCGTTTGAATCTCCGTATCCATCACCATCCATGTCACTCCATTGTGTTGGCTCTTCTGGAAATGCATCAGATCGAGGGCCTCCAGGAGCATCTCCCCAGCCGTCACCATCTGTGTCGACCGACTGGCTTGGGTCGAAAGGAAACGCATCCGTTTCATCACCCACACCATCCATGTCTGTGTCGGAGCACTGATCAGGGTCCTCTGGGAATGCGTCTGGCGAAATTCCTCTTGGCTCATCTCCACATCCATCCCCATCAGCATCGCTCCACTGCGTGGGATCATGTGGAAATGCATCCTCTTCATCCCCTACTCCATCGTTGTCAAGATCTGAGCACAGTTCCTTATTATCGATAAATCGATCTGGATTCAACCCCTTCTGGTTATCACCACATCCATCCCCATCCACATCGCTCCATTGTGTGGGGTCAAGGGGGAATGGATCCTCTCCATCAGCTACCCCATCGTGATCGGTATCACCGTGCGCGTTCGGGTCATCAGGGTATAAGTCCCCTTCATCCGACCATCCATCCCCGTCGGTATCAGGACAGCCTGGACGATCCATGGTGGCGTTGCCATGAATCTGGGGGCACATATCCCCATTCGCTCCCAACGGATTGTCCCCGAATCCATCCCCATCTGTGTCTCCCCACTGATACGGGTCATCTGGGGCGAGATCATTCTGGTCTGACCATCCATCTTGATCTCTATCGGAACAACCATGCCTGTCAATGTACGAATAACCCGGCTCTTCTGGACACATATCTCCTCGAACTCCCGTCAAATTATCTCCGAAACCATCTCCATCAATATCAGACCACTGTGAGCCATCACGTGGGAATGGATCGAGACCATCTGACATTCCATCCCCATCAGTATCCACACAACCAAACATCACTCGCCATGAGGTTCCATTGATGGTTGGACATGAGTCTGGTCTGTACCCCTGCGGATCATCCCCATACCCATCCCCATCAATATCGGAATGTTGGCTGGAATCCAAGTGATGGCTATCATGAATGTCTGCATGTCCGTCGCCATCTGTATCTGCTCCCAAACCCATCACGAAGATGCTAGATACGTTGCCAGATATCTGAAAACCCCCAACGTTCGCAAAACCGTCTGTACGCCCTATGATCCATTTGTTGCCTGCTGGGTCGACATGGATCGAGATGATCTCAACATATCCACTTCCATTGAATGCAGTGGCCCATTTTGCAACACCTGATGAATCGATCTCAGCAATCCACCCAGCACTGTTGTAAGGCACATTGCCTCCTGCATTGGCGCTCAACACCTTGCCCGCGATGTTGATCACATTCTGGAATGAACCGCCGACAAGGACGCCTCCTTGTGGTAACAGAGCAAAAGACCTCAGATTGACGTTCGTAGAGGGGTGGATCTCCGTGAATGATGTACATTCGCCGACGGAATTGAATCTGAATAGGATGTACCCTCCATTCACTGGGTGACAATTAGGCCCGAAGCTTCGATTATCTGAGTGACGCATCATGATGTTGGCATCTCCCGTCATAGAATCGAATGGGATGCCGATATTCTCTGTCTGCCAGATGTTTCCATTTGCCCAGAAATTCTTGTTATGATGGGCAGGATATGTGGTGTTGGTCACCCATTTCCAATTTCCATCTGTGCCCAAGGATGCTACGAAATTGCGTTTGAGATCGGAATAAAGAGGGAATTGAACATCGATCGTCCCGAATTTTGCATGACTTTCGATATATCCGTGAATGATCAATTGGCCATTACTTTTGTCAAGTCCCATCGAGAAACCCTCGACACGGCTTCCTTTCGATTCGGTGTTGCCATTCGGCAATGTCCTTTGTAATGATTCAGCGGTTGCCGAGACGGCCCATGATGCAGTTCCATCAACCATCGAGATGTTGAAGATCGCAACGTCATTGTTGTTATTCAATTCAAGAGTGACGCTCCCGACACCGATCGTCGACCTACCTTCTACCATGGCGTAGACGTTGTCACCATCTGCTTCGATAGCGATAGGATATGCATCGCCCCAAGTATCTGACATTCTTCCAATCGTCGCTTTACCGATGAGTGTTCCAGAGGCGCTGAAGTGCGCAATGGCTGCGAAATCATTGCTGTCTTGATGACCATCATCGAAATCTTGACCCTGGATCGTGAATCCTCCTCTGCTCCGCATCATGAGATAGACTGAGCCCGAGGGTCCTGCCTCGAGAGCCTGCACCTCAGACCAATCGGATCCACTGGCCGCCTCAGCCCAATCCCACACTCCGTCATGTCTCATATGCGCGACGAACGCTCGATTCTGACTGTGCGAAGGAATGGTTGTGTTCCCAATCGTCAGGGGCCCATTCATTGAGCCCCCGATGTAGAATCCACCCGAACCATCAGGTACGCTGTCTCTTTGGTACATCCAACCAGACGACCCCAAGGATGACATGTTCACGGGTCCCTCACCTGGGTGGGTAGGAAGTGCTGGTGCCTGAGTCAATTGTCCTGTGACAGAACCCAAACTCATCGTGCAACAAAGTGCTGCGACAAGGACAATGATTCTTGAGCGTCGCATCTTGCTCCCGGCTTGAGACTATTGTGCTCTCATTTCAAACACACGATGAGGAGCAATAGAGTGACATCAACCCGTCATCTCTGAGCACGAATAGGACGACGCCGTTTCTTACCCTTCAGAGAACGACTGAGTTCAAACCGAATCTTAGGGTTCGGTTATATGCCCTCTTTCAATCCCGGTCATATGGACATCAAGAGTATTTTGAAACCGCGCAATGGCATGATTTTCTCTGGCCTGATCATCCTGTTACTCCTCGGCCTTGGCCCGATTTCAGGTGGTTCGGGGGGCGAACCGGAGATGTTTGGTGCCGATGCGTACGGTGATCTCTATGTGAATGCGAGTGCAGACGATAAAGAATCGATCGACAAGGTTCGTTCAGTCGCCGAGTTCACATATGGCGCTGCTGGAGTCAGCATCGCAGTCTTCATCTTAGCTCTCGCATTCCTGACCGAAGGAACTACTCAGGCGAAGGCAGCTCTCCTTTCAGGAGGGGTGAGCATGCTTTGGGCATTCTTGACCATCCTTGCATGGTCCGTGCAAGGTTTCGGATTCTTCATCGAGATGATTGTGATGTTTGCGATCTTCACCGCCCCGATGTTCGCTGGAGGCTTCTTACATCTGAATGATGATGAGGGAGAAGCAGAATCAACAGCTTCCGAAGCAGCTGCTGAGTGATACGTCTCTCATCTCATGTACCGCTTCTGACGATGTGGGCTTGGCCCGTGACGTAGTTAGCGAACCAAAGGTCACCATTGGGGTGGAACGCGATCGGAAGGGCTCCAAACACGTCCTCAACGATCACTGTCGTCTCCCCTCTCCATCCTTGGCTCGCGTTCACATCCTCGAACAGATCGACCCTAACGATGGTCCCGCCAGTTGCTGGGTTCGCGTTCCATGAACCGAAAACTGTGACGAAGAGTGACCGCTCTGCTCCATCGATTGTTGCATTCGCTGGTCTGACAGCGATGGAATTGGCTGAACTGTGGGGCGTGAAGGTGGCGATCGGGCCGAGCGTACCTGCGGGAACCGGATCACCTGGAACGTCTCCTGGCCACCCGTAATCGGCACCGATCTCGAGCAGGTTGAGCTCTTCAGGGGGGAAATCGTTGCCTTCCCAATCTCGACCGTTGTCGGTGAAAACGTATCCCACTCCGTCGATCCATGCACCATCGAAGGAGTTCCTGACACCGCTGGCGATGACCGAATGCTCTCCGGTCACAGGATCGACCATGAGGATGGCTGCGTTCCTTGCATCCTCTTCATCGCAGACGTTGCACGTGCTGCCCGAATGCCACAGCAGAGTACCGTTCGGGCCTGCTCGGACCGCGTTGGTCTGATGGTTGTTGGCGGGGATACCTTCGACGAGCACACGTGATTCAGTGATCACCCAGTCGCTCGCTTGGTCTCCTGTGAACAGGTGAGCAGTCAGTCGCCCACGCTCTGACAGATACAATGTGTTGTTCTCGATGTGGATCCCATGTGGGTTCTGCAGGTCGTCCAACAGGGTCCTGCTCTCTGTGAGCTTCTCCCCGGACAGGGCGTACACCACGACTCTTCCTTGGCCAGCGTCACAGACGAGCAGATGGACATCATCCACCCACGTCATGCAGGTGACATCTCCCACTCCTCCTTCGACGTCGATCACCACGTGTTGGTCCAGAGGAATCGGGTCCGTGCGAGTCAGGTACGGTCCAAGCGTGGCATAGACGATGTATCCGAGGAGGCTGATGACCACGGCCACAGCGATGACGACCCGTCTCATACGACGTCGTGGCTGACTCTCTCCCTCTGTGAGGGAGGTGGACTCTGAGTCTGCCTCTACGACGTCCTCCTCCTCCATGACCGCAAGACGTGTGCGGGGAGTTGAAGTCCTGTCGCTGAGATTTTGGTGATCCATGACATAGGACTGAAGTAATCACATCCATCCCTCATGAATATCATGCCCGAGCCCAAGTGGAAGCGCGTCTGCAAGAGTGCGAAACTCAAGATGAACAAGGTCAAGGGCAAGGCCATCGGGACCAAGATGGTCCTCGTGATGCGGACCGAAGACGGCATCTTCGGTGCCAATGCACTGTGTCGTCACATGGCTTGGCCGATGCATTGGGGTGGGAAGATCAAGGATGGCTGTCTTCGCTGTCCACTCCATCAGACGACGTACCATCCTGAGGATGGGTCGGTCAACGAATGGTCGCCTGCTCATTATTTCCCACTGTATGGAAAGATCGTCGGCAAGCTTCGCCGCCCTTCCTCGCTTAAGACCTATGATGTCAGAGAAGAGGATGGTTGGGTCGAGATCGATCTCAACTCTCGGAAATGAGAGGCTTTGCATCTCTCAACCATCTGATCGAGAAGATGAGTGCGGCCACGAAGACCAACTCCACGACGAAGAATCGCTCGTCACCATAGTGGCGCTCTACGCCTGCAAAGACAGTGTCAAGGATGATCCATTCGAGCTGATGTAGATGCAGGTGCTCGAAGGCATAGAGGCTCATGCACCCGTCAGGGAAGCCTTGTGGAGCACAGGAGATGGTTCGCAGGATCCAATGATCCCAGAGGTCGTATGACATCGCAGCAAGGATGCCAAATCCATACCTTCGATCAGCACGAAGCGACCAA
>CAZMJD010000003.1:0-17041 GCA_964566385.1 uncultured Candidatus Poseidoniales archaeon
GTTGTCCTTCTGATTGTGTCTGGGATTGCGGTGATGTTCATCCGCTCCGATGAGGATGAATCAAATCAATTCGAAGCAATGGATGCAGCGAATCAAGTGGATGAAGAAGAACGTAAGCGCCTCTGGATTGAGCACTATCTCAAATCAGGTCAGAAGGAAGAAGCGAAGGCTCTTGGTTGGAAAGACCCCGCTGACCGACCTGTTTGGCAGAAGTACGAGGATCAACAGAAAGCCGAGATTGAAGCAGCTTTACCTTCGATGATTGACCTAGACCACCTTTAGTTGAACTTATCAGCATGCCATGAGCATGATGCAGAATGACCACAATACCTTAGCACAACGAGTACCTTGACATCTATGACGCGGAGTTTCACCGAGCACAGAAGGTCCTCGGCGACCGCCTTCACGCTCCTCCTCTTCCTCTCCCTCTTTCTTCCACTTGGAAGTGCGATTGACACGGATGGAGATGGTTTTGATGATGCCATTGACATCTGTCCATTGGCGGCTGGAAGCAGCTCTGTTGATCGGATTGGTTGTCCAGACCGCGACGGCGATGGAACAAGTGATTGGAACGATAGGTGGACCGTCTCTGGCGTGTCCTTCCAGCAGATACAGACTCATTCGACTAATTTCGATTACATCTCAGTCGATCACAGCCCAGATGGGCAGTTTGTAATCACGGGCGATGAGAATGGTTGGGTGCAGATTTGGAACACTTCGACATACACTATCGCGCATTCCACTCAGTTGACGAATGATATCGCACAAGTGGCTTGGAGTGATGATGGCAGTATGGTCGCTGCGACCACGGACATCAGTGCGGGGGACCAATTGTGGATCTGGTGGTCTGATAACCTGACAGTTCGGCATTCATCGATTGATGTTGATGTGGGAAACAATGACTTCCCAGGAAATCTTGCCTTCAGTCCCGATGGAAGCATGATTGCAGTTACTGTTGGGCGTTCTGGGAATGGCGGGACGAATGGTGAAGTCAAACTCATCAATACATCATCTGGCATCGAGGAATTATCATTCAACCCCAATGGTGAAGATCGGTTTGACAGTGTGGCTTGGTCTCCAGATGGGTCTAGAATTGCTTTTGGTGGTAATGATGACATGTGGATCTACACGACTAATCTGACCAATAGCTCGGCTTCCTGGCAGCTTGAGAAGAGCCTGAGTGGTATTGCCAGCGGCACCATCAATGATCTAGCTTGGTCTCCAGACGGCAACTACATCTCGATATGTGAAGCATGGGGTGGTTCAAACTCGAAGGCGAGTGTCATTCACACTACAGGTGCTACTAACGTCATTTGGACGAAAGTATGGGCTGAGAAGACTCATACCAGCAGTTGTTATTCAACGGATTTCTCGCCAGATGGCCGATTGATCGCCTATTCGATATCATACTATCAGCAAGATGGTGGCTCATCCAGAATCTATGCGACGGATACTGGGAATGCAGTGGACACGCTCGACAGTTGTCCTTCTGGCAATAATTGTGGTCAAGTCAATGGTCTATCATGGTCCTCCACAGGTACTGAGATTGTGACAGTCAATGGTAGAGATGATGAAGGTGTGTACTTCTGGTTGATCGACCTCGATTCCGATATGGACGGTTGGAATACGACCGATCAGGGTGATGGACGCGTCGATGCCTTCCCGATTATTCCTACGCAGTGGAATGATACCGATCAAGATGGTTATGGAGATAATCCAGTTGGATTCGAGCCTGACGCTTGTCCGACTGTCTGGGGCGATTCAATACAGGATAGATATGGCTGTCCCGATACGGATGGTGACCAATACAGCGATGCAGATGTCAATTGGACGATTACCGATGGTGCAGACGCCTTGCCGAATGACCCACTTCAGTGGAGAGATTCTGATAGTGATGGATTCGGCGACAATCGAATATGTGATTGGGATGCAGTTTCGTTGATATGTACCTCACAAGCGGGTGATGCCTTCATCATGAATCCTACTCAGTGGAACGATACGGATGATGATGGGTGGGGTGACAACTTCGCCAACGCTTCGTGGTCAGTCTATAGGCCGGTAGATTGGCCTGGCGAGTATCGCTCAGATGCCACACAGTCCGATGCCCTGCCCCGTGTACGGGATCAATGGAATGACAGTGACGGAGATCTCTACGGGGATAATCCTGACCTCCCATCAAGCCCGCGGGTTCGAGCCGATGCCTGTCCCCACATCTGGGGAGATTCTTGGCGTCTGGGCCGTTACGGATGTCCTGATGCTGACAGGGATGGCTACGGAGATCAGGATGATTACAACGAATTACCCCCCGATCAGATTCCTGACGATTCTACACAATATCGAGACATCGATGAGGACGGTTATGGTGACAACGTGACTGGTAACAATTCCGATGATTGTCCGGGACAATGGGGTAACTCCTCTAAAGATCGGCGAGGCTGCATCGACACCGACGGAGATGGTTGGTCGGATCCTTGCGTCAAATGTGATCAATCATGGACGATTGATGATGGGGCTGATGCAGTGATTGACAACCCTACTCAATGGGAGGATTCAGATGGTGATGGCTATGGAGATAATGTCTCAGGCACTGAGTACGATGCATTTCCCGATGACGAAACACAGTGGAAAGATAGCGATGGAGATGGCTATGGTGATAATTACACCCGTGTTGTGGATTTTGAGTCAGGAGTGACCTACGAGAGAGGAGATGCCTTCATCGATGACCCAACTCAGTGGACTGATTTCGATGGAGATGGCTATGGTGATAATTACGATTCAGCCGCTTTGGCAGCCCTTGGTATTGTTCGATACTGCAGTGGTATGATATGTCCTGGTCAGAATGTTCCCGGGGCAGTGAATACTGACATCTGCCCGATTCTTGGTGGTTATGCGAGTGATCCTGGTAACAGAGGGTGTGCCGACTCCGATGGAGATCTTGTACCAGATAACCGCGACCCATGGCCATTGGACAGAGATCTTTCGATAGATCTCGATGGTGATGGGTATGCAGAAGACGACACAGCCCCCCGTCAGTACAAAGATGCATGCCCGAACACATCTGAGACCCTTGTCAGGAATGGTCTGATTTCTCACAAGGATCGACTTGGTTGTGACGACAGTGATGGTGATGGTTGGTCTGACCCCGACGCAGGTCACACAACAGTGACCCCTGCATCAGGAAGCATTGGTCGCCCCGATGCTCTACCCAATGATCCGACACAATGGATGGATTGTGATGGTGATGGCTGGGGCGACAACTGGGGTGACCCTCTGATGAATGAGACGCGCATGCAGCAGCAGGATATCTTTGGCGACCGGTGCGATGGTGTTGCAATACCAGAACTTGAAGATCAGATTCTAGGTCAATGGATTGAGGGCGCTACGAACGTGGATGCCTTTCCCAAAGAACCAACACAATGGCTCGATAGTGATGGTGATGGATTCGGAGATAACTACGGCCTTGTCGAATGGACGCAGTTCTGGGATGAAAATGAGTGGCCTGGACAGTTGATTGAAAACCCATTCCAACCCGATAGGTTCCCACTTGACCCCACTCAATGGAAAGATCTCGATGTCGATGGATTCGGAGATAACAGTCTGATATCGGCAGATTATCCTAACTACGATATGTGTCCCCAAGAATGGGGTAATGCAACCGAGCGACTTTATCGCGGCTGTCCTGATCTTGATGGAGATGGTTATGCTGATGAGAATGATGGATGCCCGACAGACCCTAATATCCATGACACGATATGTCCGGAGGTCAGCGAATCAGCAAATCAAGATCTCAAAGCAGGAGGTATTTCCCTTGGAGGCATATCCACCGGACTTATTGTTGCAACAGTGATTGTGGTTCTGGTGGTTCTCCTCCTTGCTGTAGGTCTTGGTCGCTCAGACTCGCGAGTTGGGGGGGATACAATGGTAGCAGATGCTGTAGATCAAGTGGGTGAAAAGGAGCGTAAGAACCTCTGGATTGAACATTATCTTCGCGCGGGACAGATTGCAGAAGCGAAGGCACTTGGATGGCAGGATCCCGCAGACCGCCCCGTCTGGCAGCAGTTTGAGGAGCAGCAGAAAGCCGAGACAATCTCATCATTGCCTTCGATGATCGATCTTGATGATCCCTGATCGAGATGTTGAGGGAGAGTGTGATGGAACCCCACTTTGATGATTGGTTATGGTTCCACGTTGTTGAGAGTGATGATGCACACATGACGCGGAAGGGTGAACCATGCGGATGAATGTCATTCTTCTCACCCTGATGCTATTCATCTCTCCAATCATTGTCATTGTCGGACATGCGGATTCGTCTACGAATGGTCGAACGACCTCCGTGAGCATGGACCTACATGATAATCTGGTCTGGTCCAATCAGACAGCTCATGTGCAAGTCAGCATTAGCACAGCACAGGTTTCTCAGAATCTCCGAGTAGTTTGGACATTATCCGATGAATCCCATCCTGAACTACTTTCTGGTGTATCCATTTTTCAGACGCAAGGCACGTCAACGTTATTGTCGCTTGAATTGAAAAAATTCTATGCTGGGGGTCAATTTCACACATTGGATCTCAAAGTGTTTGACTCACTGAATCAAACGCTCGCCCATGCCCAATTGCGATTTGTTGTCTTCCAACAAGTGATGGTGTCGCAGGTAGGCAACCTGTATGTCTTTGGTGATTCGCTGAACGACGCGGGTAATGCCTACAACTCCATCCTCAGTGTTCCAGATGTACCTCCATATTGGCAAGGCAGGTTTTCAAACGGTCCAATCTGGGTCGATGATTTCTCTTCCGCCTTAGGTCTGACGACTAGCATTGGTTCTGGATCTTCACAAGGTGATAATCGGGCCTTTGGAGGTTCGCAGACGGGTCAGGGATATTCCTACCTCTTACTTCCAAATGTAGGTACCCAGATCAACAACTTTCTTGGAAATGTCCAATCCACCATTCCTGCAAACACTGCTATTGCTCTATGGGCAGGTGGAAATGATTTCCTCTATGGGACTGCAAATCCGAATGTGATTTCAACGAACATGGTGAGCCACGTTCGTACCTTAGCCCTTGCCGGTGGTCAGACCTTCCTCATCCCTAATCTCCCTCCTCTTGAGATGACACCCGAAGGCACTTCACGCAGTCAGTCTCAACAGAATCAACTCGCTCAAGATGTCATCACATACAACACCCTATTGGCGAATGAGATGAGCAATCTGTCAACCTCGCTAGGTATCACGATTCATCAGATTGATGCATGGACCATCTTCAATGAGATTGTCGCTAACAAGGAAGCCTTCGGCCTGACCAATGTCCAAGATCCTGCATGTACGAGCAGCGGTTCTATCTTGCCCCTCCCGATCTGTAATTCGGGTGATCCTGTAGCAAGCAATGCAGACGAGTATCTCTTCTTCGATAAAGCCCATCCTACGACTACTATGCATTCATTCATCGCAGCATATGCGCTTGGGACCATTGGAACCAATGATACAGATGGAGATGGCATCATCGATAATGTCGACATTTGCCCATGGACCTCAGAAAAAACTCAGGCTGACAGCACAGGATGTTCTTGGGAACAGCGAGATGAGGATGGAGATGGTGTGGCGAACGGTGTAGATGATTGCCTTCAGACATCACCGAACGAGTTTGTGGATGACGCAGGTTGTGCAGCATATCAAAGAGATACTGATGATGACGGACTTAGCGATGACATTGACCCTTGTCCAGATGATCATGGCGAGCATGATCATGATGGTGACGGATGTACCGATGGCATCGATCAGGATGATGATGACGACGGCATTGAGGATGACATTGACAATTGTCCACTCGGAATGATTGGAATTCATGATCTGGACCTTGACAAGGACGGTTGTCATGATCATGAGGATGATGACATTGACGGTGACCAATCCAGTAACACCGATGAGGAGAGCGCAGGTACCAATCCATTGGTTCCCGATAGCGATGGTGATGGTGCTATGGACGGTTCAGATGTCTTCCCGTTGGACCCTGATGAGTGGAATGATACAGATGGTGATGGGTATGGTGACAATAGTGATGCGTTCCCACATGATTCCCATGAATGGAACGATATGGATGGCGATGGGTATGGGGATAACGGTGACGCATTTCCTGAGAATCGTTCTGAATGGTCGAATAGTGATGATGATATCTATGGAGACAATCTTGATTCGTGCCCAGTTGACACCGGTCTTTCGATCTACCCCGAAGGTTGTCCAGATCAGGATGGAGATGGATTTGCTGACATAAACGATCATTTCCCTTACGATCCGACACAATGGCGCGATACTGATGGTGATGGCCGAGGAGATAATTACTGGTTTGAGGTCGATAATGACACAGGTCTGCGGCTCACCCAATCAGGTGATGCATTCCCGTTCGAAGACACTCAATGGAGTGACGTGGATGGTGATGGGTATGGCGATAATCTTGGATTCCCGACCACCGATATGTTCCCGGAAGACCCGACTGAATGGTTTGATTCAGACGAAGATGGGTATGGCGATAACAGTGATGCCTTTCCAAATGAGCGGACACAATGGTCAGACACCGATGGTGATGGATGGGGTGACAACTATGGTGACCCTACATGGGGCGTTCATCGTGGACCCGAACGAATAGGTGAATTCGTTAGAGATGCAGTGAAGCCCGATCTGTATCCTCAGGAATCTTCGCAATGGAAGGATAGTGATGGTGACGGATTTGGCGACAACAGTGATTTCATGAATTACATGTATGATCGTTGCCCCTTAGAATACGGAACCGCTACAGATCCATTGGGTCAGGGATGTCCTGACAGAGATGGTGATGGAACTGCAGATAGTGAAGATATGTGCCCAACAGATGCGACATTCATCAATGAGTCATGCCCCAGTTCTGAGATTGGTCTTGGAGCCGATATTGGGGGCCAGTCAGGGGGGGTGACATCATCCGGATTGGTCATCACTATCGCAGTCCTATCACTGCTGTCCATCATTCTGATTCTTCTTGTGGCGCCTAGCACTCTGAATGATGGTGAGAAAGAGGATGAATCAACTTGGCAGGAGATGTATCCACAAGAATCCTGGTCAAACCCCGAGCATCAAGGTCAGCGTTCAACCGAGCCGTTGTTGGATGAGTCCATGCTTTGAGCATCTTCCTTGGCGCGCCGTCGCCTTGCTTGAGTGGATAGGTCGTCGTCGAAGGCAAGGAAGGGAAGGGCTGCGAATTCCTCATGATTCTTGGCTAGGAAGACGGGGTTGTTTTCCAGAACCTCACGAACCGAAGATGCCGTTGGCGTGTTTCCATCACTGGTCTCATACCGATGTCCTGGAAAGACCAATGCTTCCTCGTCACAATTCCCAAGGATGTTCTTCAGATACTGGATACTGCTCCACATGGCACCCTGATCCCCCCCGAAAAGGTCTGTTCGCCCACAACGCCCGAGAAACAGACAGTCCCCTGATATGATGAATCCAGCACCAGTGAATGTGAGATGGCCAGGAGTATGCCCTGGCGTGACATGGATCTCGATTTCAAGATCACCTACGCTTTCTACTACCGAACGTTTCGCATCATGATTCCATGCATGTTCTCCGTCTCTCAACCACCCCCTCTTTCTTTCATCAATGTGAAAACGGACAGGCAGACCTGGCCTTTTCTCTTGAAGGCGATCGACTCCACAAACGTGATCCCAATGTGTGTGAGTCAGCCAGATACCTTGTAGATCAAACCCCAATTCCTCGACAACTGCATCCCAGTATTCTCCGTCAAAAGGATCGACAATAACACATGATCCTGTACGCCGACAGACAATGAGATGATTCAGATTCTGCCATGAACCGAGCTCAGCCTGATGAATCTCACAGGTATCGGACACTGTGTGTCGAAGCAGGGACATACCTCTTGCAGACCGGGAGTCTTCTAAAGGATGAGGATGATGACACTACGTGAGGGGTCCCGTAGCGCTCGCCAGCCTCTTTCTTCTCTCAGCGCTAGCTACGTTGGGTGCGGCGGCAGATACAGGATCAGAAATTGTAGTCGACGCTCACATTGAAGAATATCATGATGGCGCAGTTCTGCCACATGATGCAGCCATGCAGGGTGTCATGACGATCATGAACACGGGTTCCTCGACAGTCACGTATACTATCTCTGACACATGTCCCGTCTCTGCTTCAATTGCTCTTCCAAGCGGTCAGATCCTCTGGTCCTCCGATCAACGCCATCTCTGTGGTGACGGTTCCCGCGATCTTATCCTTAACCCTGGTGAATCGATTGCATTGCATAGTGCCATTATCTCCCTCGATGAACTTGATATCATCCCTATGGGTGATATCCACATCATCTTGACCCTCAGCCGTAGCGAACTTTCCGATCATGTGGTGATGAAGTACGCTCCCGAAGTGAGGTTGGATGGCCTTGGCCTCATCGTTGAATCCTTTGCAGAGGACGAAATTGTTGCAGGTTCATCGATTGAATTCAATCTCATGATGCAAGCTGACGATGTTTACATCTGGAACCAATATCAAGGCGATTGCCATGTCCTCACGACAGTAATTCCTGACCAAGGACTTCCTATGACTGAATTTACAGATATTGATTGTGTTCCTGGAGAGGATGCGGCCATGCATGACTTACTCCGGCATGTGGGATGGTTGTCTGTGAGCACCACCCTACCCAATGGTGATATTCTTGCTGAAGGAAATTTGCGTGTGCTCATAGAAGCAGGGACTTTGAGAGAAGAATTTCGTTTTGAGATCACGCCCTCTTTGAACACAGGAGTTGAGTATCTTGAAATCTCAATTGAAGATGAAAAAATCCTCCTCACCAACAATGCTCCGTTTGGCCAATCCATTGGCGATGATGAGACTCCTTGTGCCCTCATGCTAGATCGAATTGATAGGACTGGATCGACCATTCTTTCAACCACTTCTTGTATCTCAGAGACCATTTTCATCAATCGTTCGTCGACGATTGATCTTGGTCCAATTCCAATAATCGAGGACACGTGCCTTGATGATGCAGATGCCTTACGCTTGACCCTCCTTGGCACCACCCTTGATGTGATGCTGAAAATCCCTGATGAATCTCGATGCGTGACATCTCAAATGAATAACGAGGAAGTCGCAGAATCAGTGTTGTCAATCGATCGATTAGTGGACAGTACCCTCAATTCTGATGGAACCTCGATACAATGGGTTCTACAGTGGTCCGATGCCCGCGGTCAGTGTGATATTCGTATCCGTACCTATGGCGCTCATGCAAGTGCCTTCGGATCAACATCGATGGCTTCGTGTGATGATGCGTTTTACTCAGATGGTGTTTGGCGACTTTCTGGAGAGCACCCAACGCGGATAGTGAACCCATTGGCTTCTGCAAAAATACATCTCATCCTCACTGAGATTGGCGAGGGAACCATTCATCAAACATATCTGAAACACACACCTCTCGTTATTGCTGAGGTACTTGTCGATTCGACTGCGGATGATTCGGCTCACGGTGCTGAAATGATTGCGACAGGTTCGTGGCAGTGGAGAACCACTACTGATGAAGGGTGTTGGTTCTTCGAAGAGCATCCCTCTTGGGTCCTCATTGGTACGACTGTTGAAGATTGGGAACCAAAACCAGATCAGATAGGAACCTACACTTTCGTGGTCACGAATAATCTTCATGATCATTGCTCAGGTATGGGTGTCAATGTTATTGATGTCAGGAGTGAGGACCTCATTCTACAATCTACCTTTGCCAGTTCTGAGGACATGGATGAGGAGGGTGGACTTCCCCTCCCGATCACCACTGAAACAATTGCAATCACGACTAGTTTCAGTGTCATAGCAATCCTTCTTGGCTACATCAATGTTGAATCGATTCGCATGCCTCTCTCGCGCTGGGGTTGGATCTTTGCAGTGGGCACAGTACGCAGAAAGCCTCGTGATGGAGCCTATCAGCGCGGACGCATCATTGGTTATCTTCAGGCCAATCCAGGCGTACATTTCCGCGCTCTGCTCAATGCTCTTGAGATGTCAAACGGACATCTCGCGCATCATCTCAGAGTTCTCGAGGAAAGAGAATTGATATGGAAGCGAAGAGCCGGTCGCCGGGTCTTGATTTATCCATCAACCATCCCCCAAAATCTGACAGAAGAGGAATTACCCGTTCCTGTATTCTGCCCAGATCCGTCGTCAACGCAGGGCAAGATCCTCTCTCTTTTGGTTGGGGATGAATATAGCATCGGGCGTTCCATGACCCAACGCGAGTTGAGTGTTCGGCTCGATGCTAGCCAACAGCTTGTCAGTCATCATCTGAGAACGTTGCAGCGTTACGGTCTCATCGACCATGATCGCCGAGGCGTCAGAAATGTGTATTTCCCAACAGCTCAGGCCCGCATGCTTTACGCTGAACGCCAGCGCGCTTCCAATTGAGTTATTCTTTTTGAGGAGATGCTTCAAATCAACGTGCTCGGTCGAGCCAACGATGTCTTGGGATCCAACCCCCAAAGAACGGTTCTGGCAGGATCGTTGGGAGGCTGCTGGTGCTCACATCATTTCCTCCGAAGAGAATCAACCCAAATTCTACTGCCTTGAGATGTTCCCATATCCTTCTGGGAAGATGCATATGGGTCATGTGCGGAATTACTCGATAGGAGATGCAGTTGCCCGATTCAAGCGTTTGATGGGATATCGTGTTCTGTACCCGATGGGATTCGACTCCTTCGGCATGCCTGCTGAGAACGCTGCTAAGGAGGTTGGAGGTCATCCAAGAGAGATCACTGAACAGAACATTGGCACCATCACTGAACAGTTGCAACGAATGGGTTTCTCATATGATTGGGACCGCGAGGTCCGCACACATACTCCTGAGTACTATCGATGGAATCAATGGCTGTTCCTAGAACTCGACAAAGCAGGCCTAGTTGAACGCAGGATGGCCACAGTGAATTGGGACCCTGTTGAGCAATCAGTCCTCGCTAATGAACAGGTCATCAATGGACGGGGATGGCGTTCTGGAGCCTTGGTTGAGCAGCGGGAGATCCCACAGTGGTTCTTACGCATCACTGCCTATGCAGATGAGCTTCTTTCAGATCTTGAATCGATTGACTTTCCTGAGAATGTAGCGACCATGCAGGAGAATTGGATCGGGCGCTCAGAAGGTGCAGACATTCATTTCGAAGTTTCAGGAACCGAGCACACTATCGGCGTGTTCACCACGCGCCCCGATACGATTTTCGGTGTTACATTCTTGACGCTGGCTCCAACGCATCCGCTCGCTGAAGAGCTTGTGAAAAAAACCGAATATGAGCCGGAATGGAGGGAACTTGTCACTAGAGTCAACAACATGACCGAGCATGAAATAGGTGCTTCCAAGGACAAGAATGGTGTTTTTCTTGGTCGTTACGCCATTCATCCATTCACGAATGAGAAGATTCCAATCTGGGCAGGTGACTTCGTTCTTGCTTCATATGGTACTGGAGCGGTCATGGGAGTGCCTGCACACGATGACCGCGACTTCGCTTTTGCCAAGGCCCATCATATCGATATCAAGGAGGTCCTTCTCCCATCCAAAGACCATCAGTCGACCACGTTGGAAGAAGCATACACCGGCGAGGGTTGGATGGTCAACAGTGGAATAGATGGATTCGATGGCTTGTATGGTGATGACGCAAGAAGTACTGTGATTGAATGCCTTGAAGAGAGAAAGAAAGGTTCTCGCCAGATACAATGGCGGCTTCGTGATTGGTTAATCAGCCGACAACGCTACTGGGGTACCCCAATCCCTATCCTCTATGATGAAGATGGTGAACCTCATCATGTTCCTGAGAATGAATTGCCCGTCCAACTTCCAGATGATGTCACCTTTGATCATGAAGGTGGTGGCAACCCAATCAATCGTTCACCTACGTTTGCTGAAGTACCTCAGTCAGATGGAAGTGTGTGGCGCCGCGAGACGGATACTATGGACACATTTTTCTGCTCATCATGGTATTTTCTTCGTTTCACAGACCCTGTGAACACAAACATGCCCTTTGGTAACGAATCTGCGGACCGATGGCTCCCAGTTGACCTCTATATCGGGGGCATCGAGCATGCAATCCTGCATCTTCTCTATGCACGTTTCATCACCAAGGCATTGCGTGATATTGGATTGCATACTGTGGATGAACCGTTTCAGAATCTTCTTTGTCAAGGCATGGTCACGCACCAGACCTATCAGGGTGAAGATGGGCGCTGGTTGTTCCCAGAGGATGTTGACATCAGTGACTCTGACAACCCGAAACATGTAGAGTCACATGAATCGGTCACTCTGGGCCGTGTCGAAAAAATGAGTAAATCGAAGAAGAATGTAGTGGACCCCGAATCAATTCTCGATACCTTCGGGGCGGATACACTCAGGTTGTTCATGTTATTCGCCGCGCAGCCTGAAGCCGAGATGGATTGGTCTCAATCTGGTGTCGAGGCAGCTTGGCGTCAGATTCAGCACATACATTCTATTCCAGACCGTCTTGAGTCGTGGGAAAATAGCGAGAATTCAATTGATGCTTGGCTTGCTTCAGTGATTCGCCGTCGTCGTTCAGTTTGGGCAGAGGCGATGGAGGACTGTGACCTTCGCCGAGCAGTCGAGATCAGCCATTACGACATCATCAAGGATCTTATGTGGTATCTGCGGCGTGGCGGCAATAATCGTTCAGCAGGCCGCCTATTCCTTGAGCAATGGGCGCCGATGCTAGCTCCTGCCACACCACATTTGGCTGAGGAGATGTGGGCCGGGCTAGGCAATGACAAACTTCTCGCTATGACGACAACGACGATTGCAGCTCCTGAAGATGAAGATGAACGGTATCTTCTCACAGAAGTCTATCTCCAACTCGTGCTCGACCAAGCACGCCATGTAAAGCGGTTGGCTGAACGCAAGGACTCCACGCCGATGACATCACTCGTATTTCAGACGAGCAGTGACCTGCCCAAACAGTTGACTCGTTTTGCTATAGAATATGAATCCAAAGGTGGTGATCTGCGAGGCGCGATGGGTGATGTCATGCGCTTACCTGAAACTCAGGATGATGAGATTCGTAAACAGGTCCCCCAAATATGGAAAAGAATCGTCGATCGTCATTACAAACGCACTCCTGAGGAAAGGAGAATGATTGTCATCGATCTCGATGAACAAGCAGTTCTCTCGCAGAACGCTGAGTTCATCGCTCAAGAACTAGATCTTCTTGAAGTGAGTTGCTGGAAGGCGGGAGATGGCGAAGATGTTGGTGGCAAGGCAGCGGTTGCAGCACCTTTGCAACCTGCACTTGCATTTCGGACGATATCGTGACAGAAGTGTCATGCTGTTGCGCCATCTCGGAAGTACATGACGCGTTCTGTGACTCGTGAAGCTCACTTCGCGGAGGAGGCTGCAGCCATCGCTTGGTCGATGATTACTACGCCTTCTGAATGGACAGCTTGGATGCCAGATCTACAGATGGTTCTCAGGATGGAAGAAGGTGACCTTCAACCAGATGAACGAATCATCACCTACACCGCCATCCGTTCTCGTCCTTCTGAACATCACTGGATAAACGAATCATCTTCTAGTGACCATCTGACTCTGCGAATGGAGCAGGAGATGCGCCTTGATAGGCTGAGTTCGCAGGCGATAGACCATCTTGTTCATCGTTGGTCCCGCAGTAGAGATGCGGATGGTGAATTATTCACATTCACCATCGAATGGGAGTTCACAGGATTCATCGGCCGTTTGTTTTTGAACCGCATCGCCCGCAGCACATTCACTGCAACAGCTCAGCGCACGATCGAGAACCTCGTGAATGCGGTCGTGCACTTGATGCAGGAACGTGGCCAACAACAACCTGAGGAAGAATGACGTGAGTGACCGACCGAGCGCTGCAGAATTGCGCGAGACAGCTGTAGAACTTGCACTTACACGATTTGACAGAGATGGTGTTGAAGGTCTTCCCAAAATGCTTGACCCTCCCCCAAAACAAATTAATCTTGATTGGACAATTCACCCTATCACATCATCTGTTGAGAATGAAGTCGCGAAATTTGTTGCTCGGCGAGGTGATTATGGGTGGATGGATGACCATCAGGTCGATGCATTGGCAAAAAATCTCGAAGAGCGTGAGTTGGAGATGACAGTTGATCAGGCTCTTTCACTTCGCAAAGCAATCCTACAACAGAAATCCGTATACCGTCATGGACGAATGATGAGAGAGGCAGACCGACTATTGCGGGATTATGACAAGGGCCAAGGAATCATTAGCATAGCTCGGAAGAGGGATTACCCCCCTCTCAATGTGATGCGAGCAATATTTTCAGCTCGCCGCTGGTCGAAAAATCGAATCAAAGAAGCGATGAAAGATCCCGAACGCAAATTGAAGGGTCGTGATTTGAAGGAATATAGGGAAGCAGCGGAACAAGATAGAATCAGCAGCGCCGATCAATCAGAAACGCATGACCGTTCAGCTCGCTTTGAGACAGTTCTTGCAGATCATCTTGCTTCCTTTGATATTCGTTTTCGAACTCAAGAGGAACTCGTCCAGGAGCAGACATCAGAGCATGGTCGTGCGACGAATACACCTGATATTCTTCTACTTGACCAACTGTACATCAATGGTGATTTAGTAGCCTGGATTGATGCAAAGCACTACTATGGGGCAAACCTCGATTTTCCGATTCGTAAGACCCGGAAACAGATGCGCAGATATGTCGAGATGTGGGGTCAAGGCGCGATTGTCTACCGGCATGGCTTCAACAAGGCAATTTCGATACCGGGTGTCGTTCTACTCGATGCCACCCCTCTCGATCTTTCAGCCATGCATGTGGATGAGGGGCCATGACTACCTTCGTTCGTTGCGGAGGTCATGCCACACTCCTGTTCGCCGTCGAACCTCAACCTCCAGAATGGATCGATCAAGGTAGCATTGGAGTGGGTGCTTGCTTCGATGCGGGGGTCGATGTTCATGTGCTTGATGATGTAGATTCGAATGATCATGTCTTCATGATCGAAGGAGTTGAAGAAAGTCTGTTCGAAGCTGTAGAAACAGTTGCACGGCAGGCATTGCAGTACATCGATTCAGAACCTATGCATCTTGCCATCCGCTTTACTCTTCCATTTTCTCGTGGTTTTGGAATGTCAGCAGCGGTCGCAGCAGCAGTCGCATTGGCAGCTCACCCTGGTGATCTGGAAGCAGCGATTGCCATATCACATCTTGTGGACAGAGAGTTATCTGGAGGATTAGGTGATGCAGCTGGCTTGGCTGCAGGGGGGATAGAATATAGGTCATCTATTGGTTCGCCTTGGCGCCTTGATGGCACTCCAGGGAATGGAGTAGTGCAAAGTTTCCCAACTGAGGCTCAAGTTCTCTTGTTATGGGGAATGGAGCATGAACACACTGCTTCTTGGATTGATGATGAGATGCGTGCATCGGTAATTCGTGCAGCAGGTCGCAACTCCGTTAAGATGTTCAAAAAGAAGGACTGGTCACCAGAGATCTGGCCTAGTGTGATTCAAGCAACTGAAGAATTTCTTCGTAAGAGCGGTTTCGATGCCTTTGATGGATTGATGAATGTCTTGGACCAAGCACGAGAATTGGTCCACCAAAGCGGAATGAATGATCATGTCGTTGTTCTTCCTTGCTACATAGGTGCTTCAGTGCTCATTGCGCCTCGTGACCTAACCTCTTCGATCGACCTCAGGGTTCTGATCACAGATGATGTTGCAGGACGTTGCCTTCTCACGAGCATCTCACAGAAGCCACTGCGTGAAATCAATCAAGAGAGATATTGAGTTCTTCTTGAATCTGCCCGAAACGGTCGCGTAGTTCGATACAAGCTTGGCGCATGACAGCATTAGGACTCATTGAACCATCGCTCTCAAAGCGAAGTATGTATTCACCATCTATTTCCTCAAGAACGATTGCATCACTGAAACTCTCTTCACGCCCTGAATCCTTCCGAACAAGATGCATCACCTTATCCAGTTCAATAACGCGCAATGGATCTGTCAACTTACCTTTTGAGAATTCATCAGCTGAGAAGCCAATATCCAGTGAAAAGAATACTTCTTCTGCTTGTTTAGCGTTCTTGAGCAAAGCGACACGATTTGCCTCAAATGCTACTCCTGACACAGGTGACCACTTGATGTGGTCTCGTCCCCGCCCAAGTACTGCATATCCGTACACTTCGATGTACTGGCCTTCGTAAACTTTGGTGATTGGAATCGAATGGAATCGCTCAGCAATTGGATAATCGTCGTCAGTGATGGGGTCGAGATCACCTGCACGTACCACGACTCCCTCTGCATTCCCTCGAGCTTTGACTCCATAGATGATCTGACATGATTGACATCCTCTCTCTTTCTCTGGAAGATTCATGCAATTAGGGCATTCATCTTGGAAATGGAATTCTTCCAGATTGGTAGGAATTGGAATCATTGCGAGGCGGTGAGCGATGACTTCGTCGGGAAGAACATTGGTGGATTCCATTTTTCCAGATCCTGAATCATCATCTGTGGTTCCTTGATTGAACATGGTGCGAGTGATAGCCATCTTCGGCACATCTACCATTAACGTCCTGCGAAGAGCGTTGACTGCAGCACGGTCGGCATCCTTGATGAGAAAAGCTCCTTTGGCGACGTCATCAAGCAGTGATTCGATTTTCATGGATATTCCTCAAACTCGACGGCCCCGACGGCCTCCTTTCTTCTTAGTGCCATCATGCGGGATAGGTGTGACATCTTCAATCCTAGCGATTTGAATGCCTGCTCTCGTAAAGGCCCGAATGGCTGCCTGTGCACCGGGGCCAGTGTTGTGATGTTTGTTACCCCCTGGGCCACGGTATCTGACGATGATTGATTCAAACCCCTTCTCACGGATCGCATCAGCGAGCAGTTCAGCAGCCCTCGTTGCAGCGAATGGGCCCCCACTATCTTTACTGGATTTGACGACCATGCCGCCGCTGACTTGGGCAATGGTCTCCGCACCTGTGAGATCGGTAGCCGTCAATAGGATATTGTTGTACGAGGAATAGATGTGGACGACG
>CAZMJD010000003.1:17051-21733 GCA_964566385.1 uncultured Candidatus Poseidoniales archaeon
CTTGCGTGACATTCTCAAGCCTCCGTTGTCTCATCTGTTTGAACTTCAGAGTCATTCCCTGTCTCTTCACTTGATTCGGCAGCGGGTGCGGTAACTTCGACATCCGTTGCAGATGGAGCCTCCTTTGCACCTTCCTTGATGGCGGCAATATCAGATTTATTGAATTCAGGATCCTGTCCTTCATCTTCTTCCCCTTCCCCGAATTCAGCAGAGGCCCGAATTTCCTCGATTTCCCGTCGTAGAGGATGGTCTGAATCGGATAGCGTTGAGGTCTGATAGTAACTGATGTTATCTTCCTCCTCTACTCGGACGATGTAGCCGGGAATAGTTACCTTCTGATCAGCGATAGCGATGTGGCCGTGAGCGACAAGTTGTCGAGCTTGTGCATGAGATGATGCGAGTCCAAGCCGGTAGGTGACGGCCTGTAGACGCCGATCCAAGATGTCCTCTACTGTCATGGATAGGATGTCGTCAAGAGATGCGTTGAGAGGGATGAAACCACGTGACTTCAGACTCATCAGAATCTCTTCTCTTTCACGTTGTAGATGTTGTACGTCAGAATCAATTCTACTGAGGAGCCTCATTGCATGTTGGCGGTGGCGGCGGAGTCGAGAGCGTGCCTTCCAGATTTCGCGCATGTTCTTCAGCGCGTACTTGTCACGAAGGTCATGTTCTTCCTTGATGCGGTCTGCTTTCCATGGATGCGCTGGCGTGTCGTACTGGCGACGGGAGAATTTCGGATGACCCAATCAGACACCTCAGATCTTTCTACTAACGCCCAGAGTATCTCCGCGCCGCCCGTTGCTGCGCGTTCTCTGTCCTCTGACCTTCTGACCCGTAGCATGGCGTATACCCCGGTATGATTTCAGTCTCCTTTCTTCAGCAATATCTTCGGTACGAATGATATTGAGATCCTGACCATAGAGGTGAACTTCGTCTCCCGATTCAGGATCTCTTTGTCGGTTCAAGAGCCATTCTGGTGCAGTTTCAGGAAATTTCTCAAGTGATTGGGTGAGGCGATGGATCTCATCGTCAGTGAGATGTCCGCCGACTTTGGCCCCATCAACTTCAGCGATAGTGCAGATTGTCTGAGCAACGCGCTGCCCGATTCCTCGGATGGCGGTCAGACCCTGTCGAATGGCTCTCTGGCCATCGATATCGGTGGAAGCAATTCTGAAGAGATAGCGGAACTCGGCCTCTTCATCCTCAGCCTGTGCTTCCTCTGCCATGCTACCACCGTTGCTGCGAATTCGACCGACCCTGATTCCCTTTATCAATCAAGCGTCGCAGAACGCCTCCGGTCAAGCAGCAATAGTTGCGGGTTCTCAAGGTGAGGTAGGTCGATGATTACCGCCTCTCGATCGCCTTCCACACGAGTTGTGTCCAGCATTCGCTGAAACCATGAATGGTTATCTGGCGGGACCCTTGCTCTGAGCAGTGCGCCGGCAATGTTGTGCCGCTGACAGGTTGCCAGAAGTGATTCAATGGCCCGCTCAAGAGGTTCTTTTGGCTGGATATCAATAACAACCCCTCCATCGATGAGAAAGTGGTCTTCAGTTGTCGGCCATTGTTCGAATAGAATTGTCGGACGTCTTCCTTTCTGAACCAGCCAACCATTGACACGGTGCTTAGAAGACCATGAAGTCCACAATTTTGCTGCAGGAACTGTTGCATCAACGAGGCCAATAATATCACCAATGGCAATCTTCTGTTCGACTTCTCTTGGCTCTTCCTCTGCTTCGCCAACCAGTTCGGCCACTTTTCCATCTGGCAGAAGTCTGATACAACGCCGATTGTGAATGCCTGCCGTTGGTCCAGCGTGAAGCATCAGTCTGTCGATACGGGAAGACCCACGACTAAGGAGCGACCAACATGTTGGCCAAGACCCGAGATGAGTCTCGATGAGTTCCTCAACGCGCTGTTGGTCATCCTCAGAAAAACGTGGAGGGAGGTCGAAGAGGATGGCCGCACCTTCAATGAGTCGCGTCCCCCATGCCATGATGACCTTCTCTATGGGTGGTTGTAATCCTTCGAAATGGCTACTTCCTCCAGTCATGGGGCGTTCAGGATCGTACATGAGAACAGCGACCTTTTCATCCGTGATGTTCGAGACATCGGTTCCATCACCACAAATCACTTCGATAGGTAGGCCCGAGGCATTGACTTCTTTTTGTGCTATAGCAGCACGTTTGGACCCCAATTCGATGCCAATGCCACGTTTCCCAGTGGCCCGACATGCTTCGATGAGTGGAGTGCCTCCACCACAGGCAACATCGACGATGATGCCGTCTGATAAGTTGACAGATGCCAAATGTTTTGATCGATACAACACGACTTCATGTGGCGTTCGCAGACGCTTCAGCGGATCAAACAATGCTCACGACACCTCTGTTTGAGTCGCTTGAAGCCCAGTTTGAATGAGGTCCTCAATCGTAAGCAGTGAATGGAATGTCATGCCTTTGGATTCGATGGCTGCTCGAGCACCTTCAAGTCGATCAATGACTGTGATGACTGCTATGACATTGCAAGCGGTTGTTCCCTCAATGTATTCAGCGGCTTGAACAGCTGAACCTCCTGTGGTTGCAACGTCTTCCAGAACAACAACTTGTCCACCCTTGGCGATTGGGACGCCTTCGATTCCCGCAGGATTTCCGGTGGCCCGCCCCCCACGCCCCTTTGGCGTTTTTCGAACGACGAAACCACCTTGCAATCGATCGCCCGCGGCGGCGATGACTTGTGAGACAAGTGGTACGGCTCCAAGCTCAAGTCCACCGATGAAGTCCGGCTCTAGATGTGTGATGATGTCGAGCAAACCATCAGTAATTCTAGAACTTGTATGGGGGTCGAGCATTGCTGGTTTGAGGTCGCAGAAGCGATCGGAGGTTTGGCCTGATGCAAGTGTGAAGTCCCTTCCGTCAGCGAGTAGGAGCGAACGAGACGCTATGCGCCGGGCAAGATCCTCCTCCATGTTCGCACCACAGAGGTTGACGTTGAAATCCTTCGGATGAAGGATGAACTCATGGACATCATGTTCTGAATATTCTGTCGCGAACATTATGGGCAACCACCATTCACTGAAATTACCGGGTGCTGAGTCGTGTTGCTGAGTGAGGAGGACCACGCTGCGACTCTTGAGCGCTATCATGCGTGGCTCGATGATCGCTGCGATGAAGTGTACAGAATCGCTGGTGAAGCGAGAAAGCTGGGCTACGATCTTTCCACCAATGTTGAAATTCCTCGAGCCGCCGACCTTGCTGGACGTACTGAAAAATTGCTGACTGAGCATCTCGATGGGATCGAGATTGCTGCAAAGGTCCGCGAGTTGCTGGAGAGCATGGATCGTGAATCATGCTCTATCGCTGCTGCGCGTGAAGTAGCCCGCTTAGCCAGTGAAGAGGGTCGTGGTGATGTCGATGCCATTGAACTCGGCCTCAGAGTGGGCCTTGCAATCCTGACAGAAGCGGTCCTTGTTGCACCCCTAGAAGGCATCTGTGATGTCAGGATTCTTCGTAATCCATCCGGAACTAACTTCCTTTCCGTGCACTATGCTGGCCCGATACGTGCGGCAGGAGGTACTGCTCAAGCCATGTCTGTTCTCATCGCTGATGTGCTCCGTCAGGAGATGGGACTTGACCGATATCTGCCAACTGAGAGAGAGATTGAGCGATGTAAGGAGGAATTTGGGTTGTACCGAGGCAATCTTCAGTATCGCCCACCTCCAGATGAGATCGACGTCATCGTTCGTTCTTGTCCAGTGATGATCAATGGTGAATCAACCGAGGACATCGAGGTCAGTGGTCAGCGTGACCTGCCGAATGTCGATGGTAATCGAATACGTGGAGGTATGTTACTAGTCATTGGTGAAGGCATGTGCCTGAAAGCTCCGAAGATTCAGAAGCATACAGGTCGCCTTGGTGTTGAAGGATGGGAGTTCATCCGAACCTTTGCTCAGCGAACAGAGAAGGTCGATGATAGTGAAGTGAGTGAGCACCGCGTCAAGGTGATCAAACCCGGAAAGAAGTTCATGAAAGAGATCATTGCAGGTCGTCCTGTTTTTGGTCAACCCTCGATGCCTGGTGGATTCAGACTTGCCTATGGAAGGGCCAGAGCTGGTGGCCTGGCAGCAGCTGGGGTTCACCCTTCAAGCATGTTCGTTGTCGATGAATTCCTCAGTGTTGGAACACAGATGAAGATCGAGCGACCAGGCAAGGCAACTGCAGTCACTTCATGCCATGAGGCACAACCACCATTCGTCCTGTTACGCGATGGGACCGCACGACGAGTGGAAGACGTTCAGGAAATGCGTGATATTTCACCCGATGTCATTGAAATATGGGACCTTGGAGAGATTGTGCTCGGGTATGGTGAATTTCTCGAGAATAACAAAAACCTCGTCCCTGCATCGTATGACCGTCATCGTTGGGCGTCAGAGATCATCGAGGCCCTCTCAGATGCTTCATCTTTGGAGACATTCCGAGAAATAGTGACAGATTATGATGTCAAAAACGCACCTGAACACGATGCAGCAGATATCAACAAACAAGCCGCTTGGCATCGATGGCTGCGTTCCTCAGATTTCCCAGTCGAATCCTTGCTATTGCTTGCTCGAACTTTTGGCACCTCGCTGCCGGGGGGCCGGCGTCGGGGCGGGGCGGCGGTTCGGGGGCTGGGGGTCCGGCGGC
>CAZMJD010000003.1:21743-27022 GCA_964566385.1 uncultured Candidatus Poseidoniales archaeon
GGGGGAACTCGGAGGCCCGAAAAGTGGGGGGCAGCCCCTCCCGTCCCCCCCCCCATCTTCCGTTCTGGTCAGATCTTCCTCTGATTTGGGGCCGCCCTCTCATCGAAGCCTGTCTTAAGGGCGAACGAGAGGATGATGAGCACGGTGAACGATTCCGTATTCCTAACGTCGCAGATGGTTGGTCAGCGGTGGCGACGAAGGATGGTGGCCCTCTTACTGCAGAGAGTCGTCCTTTGTTGTCCGAGTCCGAACGCACCGGTGAGTGGCGACATGGAGCTGTCAAGGCATCTCTTCTTGCCCTTTCAATATCGCATCACCATGAAGGGGACGACATCATTGTCACTACTGGAGCCAGTGCATTGTTGGAAGGAATCCATCAGCATGACGCATCAATGGCCCGAACTCTTTGTTCCGATGCCGATACAGCACGTGAAAACCTCATTCAAGATGCAACATCTCTGCATCAGATGGAGGAGCACCTGAATCGTGTTCGAAAATCACGAGAAGCAGCACGTATCGAGGCTGAAACACGGGCGAGGCAAGAAGGAAAAGGAATCAAGGAGACACAATTGCTTGGAGAAGAAGCCTCAGCAGGATTTGTTGATGATGCCCCAGTCAATCCAGTTCAGAAAGCTGAAGCCGAAGACCGAATCAATCAGCATCGTCAACTTCGCACTCTAGCTATCGTGCGTGAGCGTGCTGACTTACGTTGGGGTGATGCTGCCACGATAAGGGTGGGAAGCAGAATGGGCCGCCCCGAAAAGGCAGCGGAACGAACCATGAAGCCTGCAGTCCATGGCCTCTTCCCAGTGGGTATGGAAGCAGGCCCGAAACGCCTGCTTAACGCAGCAGTCACCAATGGAACATCACGAGTACGTCTTCGGAAACGTGAGTGCGAGGTATGCCAGCGCATAACGCCTCTCTTGACTTGCCCCCATCCACATTTGGAATTGAAAGGAAAGCGATGTAAGGGGCGAACAGAGCCACGGCCAGATCACCCCACTAAAATGACCGTTGACGTTATCTCGGTCGTCAACGATGCATTACAGATGATTGCTGAGCCCCAGTTACCCAGAGAAGTGAAACTTGTTCGCGACTTGATGTCTGAACTCAGCTCTCCAGAACCTCTTCCCAAAGCCATTCTGAGAGCTATTCACAAGTTACCTGTAAACAAGGATGGCACGATTCGATTCGATATGATCGACGTACCAACCACACATGTGATGCCGTGCGAGATTGGAACCACTGCAAAGCGTATGCAGAAACTTGGCTATACGCATGACTGGAATGGCAATGCATTGGAGAATGATGATCAGATGGTCGAACTATTCTCACAGGATCTGGTCATTTCACGAACAGCAATCCCCCTGCTTGTTCGCACTGCGCAGTACGTCGATGATCTTCTCAAACGATTCTATGACAAGGAACCCTACTATGGCGTTCTTGATGCTGATGACTTGATCGGTCATCTCATCGTCGGACTTGCGCCCCACACTTCCGGGGGAGTTCTTGGCCGAATCATCGGATGGACTCGTGCTTCCGCCTCGTTTGCCCATCCATTGTTCCATGCAGCGAAGCGCCGCAACTGTGATGGTGACGAGGATTGTGTCATGCTTCTTCTTGATGGTCTGCTCAATTTCAGTCGTTTGATCCTTCCAAATCGTCGAGGAGGATTGATGGATGCTCCTCTTGTCCTAACCACCCGCATCAATCCAAAAGAAATTGATAGTGAGGCGCACAACGTCGATGCCGCTTGGTTCTACCCTGCCGAATTCTATCGTCTCACCGAGCAACATTCGCATCCAAAAGAACTCACAGGACTGATGGACATCATCCAAGGACGACTGGGAACATCACTTGCTCAACGCAACATCGGATATACGCATGAATCATTGCAGATTGACCAAGCTCCTGCAGCATCGTCATACAAGACATTGAAGACAATGCGGGACAAACTCGACGGCCAACTTCGACTTGGTAAGAAATTGCGTGGTGTGAGTGAGAGAGATGTTGCCTCCTCTGTGATTCAAGATCATTTCCTTCCTGACCTTCGCGGCAACCTCGTCGCCTTCTCTCGCCAGAAGGTACGTTGCACGTCCTGTGGGGCGAAGTACCGAAGGATGCCCCTTGCTGGACATTGTATCGCCATCCGTGAACGAGGCTCATCACCTCTTGTTGCAATGGGGGATCGCGTCGATCAGTGTCGAGGCAATCTCATTCTCACGGTTAGTGAAGGTGCGGTGCGCAAATACATCGATGTTATCCAATACATGATGAACACCTACGATGTTCAGACTTACACACGCCAACGCGTTGAACAGGGAATCAAAGCCGTCGACGCCCTCTTTGTGAACGAGACGGTGACTGTCAAAACTCTAGCTGATTGGTTCTAAAATCATCAAACCAAGAGAATCGAGAATTCGTGCCATCCAATTTAGTTTCAGTAATTTCTGTTCCGAGTCACTCTGTCCAGACCAACGTCCGATGCCATCGACGCTGAATCCATTGAGTTTGATTGCAGATGCATCACGTACGCAACGTGCAAGACAAGCTGCTCGATCACCATCTGTAAGGCCCCCTATGTTGATTGCTCCAACAATCTCTTCCTCAAGCTGGTGTGTGAGCACGACGTTGCGTTCCAATTCTTTGAGACGCTGGGCCAGATCATTGACTTCTTTCAAATTGTCACCATGAGGATGAAGAATCCAGACAATGTGAGAATGTCTCATCGCCAGTCTCATACCTTCACCTCCATCTGCATCACTCACAATCGCAATCACACGTTTGATGAACGATGACTCGAGGCGTGTGAAGGCTGCGAACGCTCCATCGGCTACGATGAAACGCTCATGTTCCTGCCTTGGGAGGGAATTAGCCTCAGCGTCAGCTCCGACGATTGTAACTCCTCTCGCCTCTCTCAATGAATCTGCAAGATATTTCCAAATTGAGTCTGAATCAGCGAGCATGTCGTTGAGTATCTCTTTGACTGATTCAACTGCCTTTCGATCATCGTCAATAGACCAACCGAATGCTGCGATGGCGTCTCGCTGGAGCTGGAGCGCCCCGGATGGCGGATTCATCTTCATTCGCTCATACACCGTGGAAGCGTTTCCCATCCTCATCTCGGCGCTCGACGACACGTACTGTCCGCCAAGTCAACCATGCTCCGGTGAGGAAGAGCAACGAAGCTCCCCAATCAGGAATGAATGTATTCGGATCGAAGGTGTAATTTGCGCCATTCAGGCCATCAATGGCGATGGTAAGCGCTGTTCGGGAGAATTCCCATATCGTGAGGACGAACATCATCACTACGAGCAGACGTCCTCGGAAGCGACCACGTCGAGCTCCGAGGACAAGGCCACCAAGTATCGCAAAGAGGAATGCGATGATGAGCCATTGCAGAGATCCATCGATCATAGTGAGAATGATGATGTTCATCGCTTCATTCTGGGCGACTAGATCCTGATACGTATCCCAAGCTGTCGCGGCAGCGAGCAGTCCTGAAATGAATGACATTGACCATAACACGGTTGATACCATGGCGCCGTCAGTGTTCGAATTCATCTCGGCAACGATTCGACTGAAGACTGCCTCCATTCCAAGCCCTCTAGCCATCAGATATATTCCGAGAATAAGTGGTAGGGCACCAATCAACCAGGCCTGTTTGAATGCGATTCCTATTCCGATTGTGACGAAGACCAGTGCGATCGGCAGAACTATTCGACGTTGAAGGGCAGGATCATCAAGAGCCTTGACGATGTAGTAGTATGTCCCCTCAAGTCCTTTTGATTGCCGGACAACCACCCTGTGGACGTGGTCGATCGCTATACGTGATTGTATGATGGGTAGTAACGATTCATCCTCAGCACCATCGGAGACCATAACCGCACGATCTGGCCCAAACGTCTCGATGACGTCTTCAATCTGGAGGGCAATCGCTCGATCTGAACGCACTCCAACTCTTTCATCTCCTGTCAAGATGGCGACTTCGACAGCGTCTTCAGGTCCTGCTTCCTCAAGGATCAGGTCATGTTGGCGAAGGGCAGCGAAAATAGCGTTAGTATCGGATTCTTCAGGATCTGCGATACCTAGCTTGAGAGCTGCTGCAAGGACATTACGACGACCAACCACTGGGCCGCGCAATCCTGCCTTGACGCCCAAATCGTCGTCTCGGTCAATGACTATCACGAGAGTACGGGTCATGTAGGTGCTCCTTCAGGGGTGCTAGGTGTCAGACCTTCATCACCCCTTCCCTGTTCGGCGTCATGTGCAGTTGCTTCATCGCGGTTTCTGTATCGTTGCCGCGCCTTGAGATATTTCAGAGGATGAGTCAACCATTCACGGTCACAGAGGCTATTCTGACCTGGAGTGACTGGACAGTTGTGATTGAGCTTGAGTTTGTCACAACCATGAGGCGTATATCCTCGATCGAAGACACTGTTCAGTTGATACCGCGTTGTGTCAGCATCATAATCCGGAGCGTTTGCGAACAGCGTCTGCGTTGCCTCGATTGTCCAACCCATGGTGGCAGCCATAGCTGCGAGGAACACACGACCAACATGATTCACGTTCACACCATCTGAAAGTTGCTGGATGGCCGAAGCAAGACATGGTGGCCAATCATCCGGGTGGGTGTCAGTCAGGACCACGGATTTCTGATGATTTCGCCGGAGTTCATTTTCGACAGATGTAGCAGCTTCTGCCAAATGGCTGTGTGTAATGTCGTCCATATGGGTCAAGCGTTTCTGGACGATGTCGATGATGGATGATCGAATGACTTCGAGGAGGATTCGGGAGAGCCTGCCATCGCTCGAACGATTGCCGTCGCTGACCAACATCACCTTTCCATCTACGATGTGTTGATTGACAAGTCTCCATGGTTGTCCTGAGATGCCGACAGCACTCTCAAGCCAAGTTGGAAGGGGAATCTCCCATGTTCCATCGTGATGCTTGTTCACATCCCCAAGATATGTCTGAGCGATGTTCTCTAACTGGGCAGGTTGCTCTGAGAGGAGGGTTGTCGCGCGCAAAGCCTCGCCGTGCGCCCACCGCCGAGATAGTGCTTCTTCTCCACTAGCACAGACCAGCATGAGGGCATACACATACCCCATCGTTTCGATGGTTTGACCCAGTGGGGTGTAGAGGTCGAGTGAGTCTGATAGACCATCTGCCTCTACTCGCAAGACTGCCTCAAGCAACCGTTGCATGCCCCGCTGCCGTGAACGAATCCCCATCTCATTCGTACCACCCCCGTCAATGAGTGTCATCGTGTCTAGGCC
>CAZMJD010000004.1:0-24912 GCA_964566385.1 uncultured Candidatus Poseidoniales archaeon
GGCCTGAGAAATGGACGAAACGACGCGGCGCAGGCGCCTGCGAGAAATCGCCAAGGAACAGGTGAAGAAGGAGAAGGAACAGAAGGAGCAGGCCCAGGAGGAAGCTGAGGAATGGGTCGGACAATTCGTGAGGAGCGGTGACGAAAAAACGTCGTCCGACGTCATCATGGAACGCTTGCCAATTCAACTGCAAGAAGCATCCGAATCATCTCGAATACGTGATGTGGCTGCCATTCTGATCATCATTGGTTCAATCCTCGGCGTCATCAGCGGCGGCATGCTTGTCAGCGCCAATCCGGCAGAGTTGGCCCAAGCCGCCTCCGTCGAGACCAATGATGTTCGAGTGAGCGGTACTGTCTTCAGCCTTGAAGGAACAGGAGTGGAGAATGCCACCGTGACCATACAGGACTTAGGGGATTCAACGATTCTCGCAACTACATCGACCTCACCTTCGGGACGATTCTCAGTGGAAGCGATACGAGCCGTCGAATTGCGCATCACAGTCGACGCAACGGAATTTGGTCGATCGACTCATCTCGTCGGTCCCGGCGAGGCACAGGAAATCTCGATCACACTACCCGAGATAGGGAATAGCACAGAGATTGATGACCGCCATTCCTCGGGACTCGGCCAATCGGTCTTCATAGGATCCATGGTAGGACTCGCTTCGATCGTTTTCGCCCTGTTTGGATTCTGGGCATCATCAGAGGCACGAGCCGGTAAACACTACCGGCGCACCCTATGGCTGTGTGGTTTCGCCATGATGAGTCGGGGTTTCAGCTTCATCGGACCAACACTGATTCTCCTCGGCATGGTGCTCGTCGTTGTCGCTAAGAGACAATTTGTAGGTCAATTCTGACGCGCACATACTCTGAATCCAAAGTGTGCGCGACTTTGAAGGGTGGAAACCCCGAGGGCGTGCAAGATGTATCTGATCACTGTCGAGGGCCCTGATGGTTCGGGGAAGGGGGTAGCTTCCCGCATCGTATGTGACACCATCCGAATGGAGTTCACTGCCACTGGCTCATGGCTCACTGCAGAGCCTAGGAAACACACACCTCTTGGTAAGATGGCAATCGAAGCGGTGCGTGATGAAGGAGTCTCACCAATCGAACAAGCCACCCTGTTCGCAGCCGATCGGTTGCACCATAGTCACGTCGAGATCAGACCACGGCTTGAACGAGGGGAAGTGGTCGTCTCAGATAGAAATGTGATCTCATCCATCGTGTATCAGGGCCTGGTAGGAGACCTTGGACCTGAAATCGTGGCTCGTTTGAATTCAGGAGCACTACGGCCTGACCTGACCATCTTTCTTGATGCACCCACCAACACCACTCGATCCAGAATGGCCAAGAGCACCCTGCGTTCATACATCGATGAAGGAGAATACTTTGAGAGAGGAGAGTGGCCAAAGAAAGTCAGAGAGGCCTATCTCGAATTAGGTTCCAAAGGACCACCGCCACCTTTCGATAGCGGAATCATCACAGAACCCATCATGAACGATGGTAGTCTCGACGGACTGAAGAAGAACGTGATGAACGCAGTACGGACATTCCTTCACACCCGAAGACGACCCCTCAACGTGGATGAGAACCTCGTTGACATGCACCTGCTTCACGCGTTGGTGGAACGAAGGCGGGGCCAAAAGGCACTTCCAGGACTCAACAAGAAGGATATCTTCGGTTCATGGGCGGACGGACTTGATGCTCGGGCCATGATCCTCGATGCAGATCTTGTCTGGAAAGAATACGCTACTGGAAAGAAGGGAGTTCCGCGCAGCATCCTGAATGCATCCGTAGGTTCTCTGTTAGGAACACTAGCCGTTCTAGGTCCATCCGATATGACTGCACTGCGACGCAATCTGGGTCCGGTACGCTTCCTGACCATACGGCACCTACAACGCCTCATTCGAACCTTGATGGAAATGGAATGGGTGACCAAACGTTCCGTCTTGAGGTCTCAGCGCGATCTCGGCATCGTTGAGATTCACCCCTCCAAGAAGGAACTCGGCTTTCTACTCCTCGGACTTCTGCCCCTCCTCAATTCGATGGGGAGAAAGAGAACTGCTCAACTGGAGAATCTTACATGGACGAATTATCTTACCCAGGCCTTTGGAAAAGATGAGATCGAAATCGTCGAGGAAAGGATGCAGATTCTCGGCGGAACACTCAACCTATGAGAATTCATTCCTCCTGATGTCCAGATAATGGTCTGCGAAAACTCAGCCCCGCGGGCAGGTCGACCATTGACGGATCATGACCATGTTCCGATGGTCGAGCACTCATCCCTGCAAGGAAATAAAGGCTGATTCCACCACCAAAGAAAGCACCTGTGAGTAGTCGAAGTGAGTTGGTTGACTCGTAAGATGTGAGCATCTGGATGCCCCCATCAAAACCTATCGGAAGTATAGCAAGAGCTGCCAGCCCAAGGCAGGCCTTGGTCCTCATATTCGTACGGTAGATCGGCTCCAGCCATCGGTCTGGGAAAACAGATAATGCAGTATCACGCACAAGCCAACGATTCCGACCGCGGAACGTGAAGATCACACTCATCAGCAGGGCGCCTGCAAGGATTCCAATATCACGTACACACACAGGCATCTGATTGCCTCTGATCTCCCAACTTCGTTCCGCCTTCTGATGGCAATTGATATCGCCGAGAAGATAGATGAAGGCAGCATATGGACCAAGATCGGTAGAAACGAAGGTCCCATGATCGAGTTGATTGTGGCCGAACGAACCATCTCCATGATTCTGATTACCCCAGCCCCATCGCCCTTCACTCGCTGCGTAATCGATGGCATTGGCTCGCCCCGATAATGGAGGGACGCTGTCACTCGGCAGGCCTAACGGGACAAGGAACATCGAAGCAAGCAGCACAGCTAGTACACGAGAGGTCCAGATCCCAACGCGCCGAGGACGTGGCAACTGTTCAGGCATGAGGAGAGCGAGCAATGCATATGACAAAAAGGGTTCATCCGAGGGATTTTATACACCTCCGCCCCGTCATAATCGCAAGTCAAGGCTTGAATGAATTTAGTCAGGACTAATTGAGTGGATGGCATGATACAGAAAATTATTGACAAGATGAATGAAGCATTGGGTTATGAGTTGAGAGCAATCAACTTGTATGCACACTATGCTGCTAACGTGAAAGGGATTCACAGAATACACTTGAGTCAACTCTTCAACACGGAGATTACAGAATCACTGGAACATTCGAACATCGTTCGGGCTGCCATCGTCAAATTAGGAGGAATATGCGTCACTGAGAGAAATGCCGAAGAAATACTCCACACGGAGAAATACACCACAATGATCGAGCAGGCATTGAAGACCGAGATGAAGGCGAGTGTAATCTATTCCGAACTTCTTGAGATGGTCGAAGAACTCGACGATAGAGAATTGTACGACTCACTTGAGTCCATCTACTTCACCGAACTGCGAAGTGTCGAAGAGATGAGGATGCTCCTTGATTGAGAAGCCATACCAATGAAACTGAGCGAATCATTCCGATTCATTACCTTCCATCAATCGTTGCTCGGTTCCCCAAGACGTTGAAAATCTGAAGGTCATCCATCCTATCAAGGCTAAGATACCACTGATTCTGAAGACTGTGTGAAAGTCGAACACATCGGCCCGGTTAGACGTCAGATACCAGACCCATCCCCCCATGATCACTCCAAAGAATGCAGCAATCGCTCGGAGGCTCTCACTGACTCCCATCACAATACCCCGCTCGCCTGGTTCAGAAACGTGGGTCAGAAGCGTCATATTGCTAGGCTGAACCAGCCCGTTTCCTATTGCGATCAATCCCGTGACAAACAAAATACCAAGCATCGCATTTTGAGGCGAGACATAGGGTATCAAAGCCAGACCGAAACCACTGATCAGCAGGCCCCATGACATCAGCCTGCTTGAGCTGAAGCGGTCGGTCAGAGGTCCAATCAGCCAACCTTGAGTGATGATACCACATAATCCAATGAAAGCGAAGACCCAACCATTGTCACTTTCACTGAAACCAAGACCACCAACAGAAAGTGACCTCATTGTGAAAAGGATGAACGTAGCATGCATGATGGTAAAGGCGGTCCAATAGAACGCGAAGGACCAGAGCAATGGCGAGATATCAGGGCGCTTGAACATCAGACCCATATCTTTGAAATTATTATTCAGAATCTCAAAGGTTGAGCGCTTTTGTGTTGTTTTTCGCACCTCTTGGGGAAGGCTCTCTCCCAACCTCGTTGTAGCGAACATCAATCCCGTGAAAGATAACACGCTAGATGCCAGACATGGTAGCAGATACGGATACGTTTCAAAGATCGTACCAACGAAGGCATCGGTCCAACCCCACGTCGCGGGAGCCGATAACATGCCACCAAGTGCAGGTCCTATCGAGATACCGAATCCAAAGGCGACTCCGAGCATACCCTGTCTACGAGCAACCTCATGCGGCTCTGAGATGTCACCGATGTAGGCTCTAGCGACTGAAAGGTTGGCATTGACCATGCCAGCGAACAATCTGGCCCCCAAGGCCATCCAGAGCGAGAATGACAAACCTAGTGCAATGAAAGCCAATGTGTTGCCAAGAAGTCCTATCATCAACACAGGACGGCGGCCTATTCGATCGGAAAGTGCTCCCCAAAATGGTGAGAACAGGAACATAGCTGCTGCATAGGCAGCCATCAAGGCAGCAACCCAGCGACCAATGTCAGCACCCGGCTCTGACAGATCTGCGACCATATAGGTCAGAAATGGGATGATGATGCCCAAACCTATCATGTCGATAGCGACGACTAGAAAGATGATTGCCATCGCTGAATTGTTCTTAGACACCTTCACGCCTCCTGATGTCGGCCTCACTGGACGCCCATTTCCTTTCCGCCAATGACGAATTGAATGATCAGTCTCCGGGCACCACGCGTCTCAGGCGCTGCTCACCCACGACTTCGATGAATGAGATACCCGCTCCGAAGAGACGGCGCTTCAGCCCAATGTCGACAGTAAGGACATCGGCGTCAAGGTGCTCAGCTACAAGAACGAGCTGATCGTCTGTATGTCCAACATCTGTGAGCAATATCTCCAGATCGATATCGCAGGATGAGGAGCGCTCATCCAGCAGGTCAAGCATCAAGCCACGTCGTTGAGACGAAAGGCGTTCTAATTCTTGACGAACTGCGGGAAGGACGATCAGCTCAGCAGGACCAACCACTTCAGCCATGGCGTGTTCAAGATGCACGCCTCCGTCGATAAGGGCAACCCAGCCACAGGCATCAACAAGGACTGAACGGGCCATGATCATCCTTCAATGATGCCATAGCCAATCAGTCGCCATCTTGATCCGACACGCCGGGAAAGAGCCACTCTAGCCCCTTCCCTAGCACAGATAGGCAGACGAAGTGCTAGAGTGGTATACCCCCCCTTCGCCACTTTGACAGATCCTACCGATGTCGTGGTCGCTACATTGACCATCAACGTCTCATTCGTCTGAAGAGGAGCCACTTTAGCCGAATCTCCACCCTCTGGGTCGATCATGGTCTTGAGGAGTTCGAGTTTCAACCGGATTGTGTCATGGATAGGAGGAAGATGTCCTTCGATGGCTACAACTTGCCCAGATAAGGCATCACCCTTCGTAGTAAGTGGATCCAAGGGAGTTGACAGACCACACAGGCCACCGGCACGCATCATATCAAGATCACAACCACCACCCTTCACCCCAGTGACAACTGTGCTGATGGATTCCCAAGTGCCATTCGGACGACGGCGCCCCGGACCGATCTCGATGGTTTGACCAACGCTGAAACTGCCTTCAACGATGCTTCCACCAATGACTCCACCCTTGAGATTCTGATGGCCTGTGCCCGGGCGATTGACATCGAAAGAGCGGGCCACATGCAACACACCAGGGACATCTGTGTCTCTTTCAGGAGTGAGGATATGCTCCTGTATCGCCTCGATGAGGATATCGAGGTTGACATCATGCTGGGCGCTGATAGGTATCACAGGAGCATTTTCTGCAATCGTTCCCTCAAGGAATGTCTTGATCTCACCATATGAAGCCATGGCTCTCTCCTTACCCACAACGTCGACCTTGTTCTGTACCACAACGATGTTGTCTATTCCTGCAATCTCAAGTGCCATGAGATGTTCCCTTGTCTGTGGTTGAGGACAGGGTTCATTGGCAGCAATGAGAAGTATTGCACCGTCCATGATTGAGGTACCAGTAATCATGATCGCCATCAATGTCTCATGACCAGGTGAATCAACGAACGATACCACGCGCTGCAAAGTGGCATCTGGGGCCTTCTCAAGAACCATATCGGGGTCACCAGCAAGATACAACCCATCTCCATCCTTCCAGAAGGCACTGTCAGCATATCCAAGTTTGATTGAGATGCCGCGCTTACGCTCCTCCGAATGTGTATCAGTCCAATGGCCACTCAAGGCCTTGGTAAGTGTGGTCTTTCCATGGTCAACATGGCCAACTAAGCCAATGTTGACCTCGGGCTGGCTGGGCATTACGTGCTGCGTCAGTTCATCCACTCCTGCCGATCAGTCCTCTCCTTCGGAGGACGTATCGGCATCGGATTCGGAACTCTGCCCATTGGCGAAGAGGGACGAAAGGGGTTTATTCCCATGCTCGACCACCTTCAGGTTCACCTGCACGATGTCCGCCGTGATGGTGTTTCCTCGGAACACCCTCCGTTGTCTCATGCCATGGGGTGTGGACACCCTGACGAGTTGATTGCCATGTTTGGAGCGTCGATTGGTCTTATTCTTGAATCGACGACGCTTCTTCCCCTTGTAGCCGACTGTTGGAGTTGTCAGCACTGATTTTCTCGACCCTCCGTCAAGATCCGGTCTCATCGGTGTCCCGGTTTTATCAGAACCACCTGTGATCATCAATGTGTACCCTGCGAGGTTATCATCACCACCTTTGATGCTGACGAACAGACCGTCAACGGTGTCACCGATGCGCTTGCCAAGAAACTGACCATAGCCGTTACCCTTGATCTCGACAGGATAGGAACGGGAGAATGTACGCTCCTTGCGAGGGCGACCTCCTCGGGTCGTGGCGGAATTATTGGGATACGGTTCACGGGACTCAGGGTCATTCACGACGCCTTTGAAGACTTCATCATCCCGCGTTGCCACTAGATACCCTCTGCGCCCTTGCGACCTGTGACCTCCTCAAAAGCGCTTCGGGGTGCCATCACCTAGAACATTGACGCTCAAGGTTTTGAACGACAACACTTGGAATCAACGTCGGCATCGAGAAGTGCGGGGGCCGCCCTCAACATTTGCCCGTGGTTCCGTGACGGCTCGCGATAGCACATATCTCCCGCAGATGATTGAGATGTTTCCAGACGGTGGTATGTCCACACGGCTCTACCTCGAATTCCTCACAGACGATGTGATACAGATTCTCGACCTCACCTGTGGATATCTCAGGCTCCCGCTTCAGACGTCGAGAGATAGCGAGCAGGATGAGGCGGCAATGTTGTGATAATTCATCGATAACTGCTGGATCGAATGCCGATGAAGACCTTGATTTTACAGCATAAGACTGCACATCCGATGATCGGATCTCTCGTCGGCCTTTATTCTCCGCTTCCTTCGCAGCATCACTGAGCAGCTCGATGGCAACTCTAGCATCCCCTGAGTCACCAGCAGCCTCGGCGATGAGGCGAAGTAATCCCTGATCGAAAGAAGCCGGAGAAAGTGCCAGATGGGCCCGTTGCTCGACGATCGCTTCGAGTTCATCCACGGTATAGGAGGATAGGGAGAGTGCATTGCTGCGACCCAGTCGAGAGATGATTGATGGTTCCAGACGCTCAATAATGGGTTCCACACTGATCATGATCAGCGATATCGAACCGGTCGCCTCGTGTTCCTCATCGATTCGCAACAACTGATAGATCAAATCTGCACCATCACGAATAATCAGATGATCGACCTCATCGAGAATAATCAGCAGATGAAGCCCCGCACTAAGCAGTTGACGCCGTAGCGACTGTAAGATTTCACCACTGCCGAACCCACGCTCAGGATGCCGGGCATCGATTGAAGTGATGATCCGCTGGAGGACTTGAGGCATCGTCGGATGGGACCGACAATTGACTCGGGCGACCTTCAGTGGGCGCGTGGGTGCAAGATGGCGCTCCAGGTCTCTACCGAATGTACGGGCAGTGACCGTCTTACCCGAGCCCACTGGGCCTGTGAGCAAAGCCTGACGGCTGACGCCGGGACGATCGATGCCACTGAACAGTGTCGCTAGACGACCCAATTCCGTGTCCCGACCCTTGAGTTCATTCGGCATGAACTCATACTCAAGAGGTGTTGGATCACTGATAACCAAGCCCGCACCAATTCTGTCAAGATAAGAAGCCATACATATCTCCATCATTCACTCGTCGTTCTTGAAGTTCTCGTTACTGGTGATTATCAGGGTAAGGTGAAGAGACGATCATCACCATGACCGTCGGCTAGGCCAAGACGCACAGATGCATCCAACCAAGCATGGGCATAACTTGCAGCAGCATGAGCCCGTATCAGATCGCCTGACTCCAAGAACGTCATGGCATCGGACACATAATCATCACACATGCGGAGCATGTCCTCAAGAGCACGACCTAGATGGGAAGGAGAGACTGATAGGGGCGTGAGAAGACGACGCGCCTCCTTCGTGAGCTCTATCGAGGCGAGAGCCCGCTCGGGCGTCATCGTCACAAGATCTGGGGAACTCATCGGTCCGACTCCTGAATGGCAAGGAGGCGATGGACATCTTCATCGCGACCGAGGGAGCGATACAGTTGAATTGCTTGAGAATAGGCACCAGCATCCTCGAGATCCTTGGCTCTCTCGAACACCTGCGCCCGTTGCTCCCAACCCATCGCTTCTCGCGTCTGACGAGCGCGGAGGCGTAATTCATCAGAACGTTGCATTTCGGCATCCGAGGCGTTCAACCACCGTATCAGACCCTGGCGGTCAGCAACGAGCAGCCCATCGGAACCATTGCTCTCCACCCAATCAACTGAGGCTTCAAGCAGAGGCGTATCATCGTCTTCGGCGGGCACCTTACGCAATTCTCCACTAACATCGATAGCAATCCACCCATCATGGACTGGAGCTGCACTGGTCGGGTCGAGCATGTCGGGAACTCGAGCATGATCAAGATGGTCCCAGCCCCATGGGTTTGGTCGACCGACATACAGGCGTCCATCGGGGGTTGCAAGAAGGACTGAATTGCTTCGCATCGGACTCACCCAAGCCCAAACGCGGTCCTCAATGAATCGACGCTGACCCTCGCCCTCAACGAGCACTACTGCAAGACGCCCATCGACCGCATGGGATAACAGATGTTCGCGATCGAACCATCCCGCGATCGAACGCACCCCACCCGCGCGTAGTCGTCGAATACCTCTGCCATGTTCTGCAAAGAGATGGAGGTGATCCCCCCTGTCAGCTGCGAGCCAGCCCCCACCGGGTCGCGCAGACACACAGCGGAATCCACCTGGAACTCGGCGTGAATCAAGACGAGGCTCTCCATCCTTCCTATCGAGCAGCCACATATCTGGTCCTGATAGAGCTGCAACCGTATCTCCTGCAACCTTCACCTGATACACCGAGGTACGCAACCGGTGTGACCATTTCACCACTCCATCCTCGGAGATATGTACCACATCATGGCCTGAAGCAACGAACACATCACGCCCATCGACTGCCAATGAAGTCACAGGACCATCGAGCAGGGATGACCACGCTACTGTGTAAGCCGATTCTTCGATCATCCCACCTCCTTTGCTTCAAGTTCTGCGATCAGTGCATTCGATTCTGTATTTAGCTCAAAGAGGCGACGTCGACCCTCTTTACGAGAGAGGAGCCAGCCTTCACGCGTAAGATGATTCAGAATCTGTGAGAGGCGGGGACGACCAACCCCGAGATGTTCAAGAAGTTCTCTATCAGATGGGGAAAGAGGACCCACTCTAGCTCGCAGGAGCAGAGATCTCTCGTTCTTCTTGAGATGATTCGTATCCAAAGGAGGAGCGGCCTGATCAGGAATGTCAGCAATCAGAGGTGCTATTGGTTCGCTAGCGGATTGAATCGAGGGGCCTTTCAGCTCGGGGACTGGAACCTGACCCAGAGATCGCATCTCGGCATCTTCCATGGCATCGGTGGTGACTCGATGACGTTGACTCAATCCACCAAAAGAGCCCGAGACTGAAGGAGGAGGTGTGGTGAAACCACCACCAGTTAACTCAGCACCTGCATGCTCATCCACCCAAGGAACTGACGGAAGAGGGAGGGCTCCTTCGTCGACACGGGGCGCTTCAAATGCTTCGGCAGCGAGTTCAGAATCACCTGGAAGAGGTTGCTGAGTAGTGGTCCATTCGGCAGTCGTGGTAGCAATACCTGCACCCGCCACCATCACTTCCTGAGAGGATAATGGCACAGATTCGTCGATTTCAGATGCAAGACTCTTCTCCCGTAAACGCATCCGTAGTTCAGTGACATCAGCATGCTCAGCTCGATCCAATCGGCGAACATCGATGTAATCTCTCATGAGACGAACAACCTTGGCGGGCAAACCCCCTGACTGTTCCATGACGGCAGCGATGAGGCCTTCAGGGGCAGACCAAGGTTGCGATGTAGCGCCTTGGATGCGAGCCTCAATCAATGAAGCCACCACCTTCTCATCGAACTCGGCGACTGGATCGAGTACCTCGAACTGGTCGATAAGATGTTCATCGAACTGCGCGTATTGATCATCTGTCACTGCTACAACAATGACTGCATCCAAGCGCCGAAGAAGGGACTGCGTGCGTTTGAACAGACCACTGAACACGTCTGGTGCAAGGGATGGGTCATCGAACATGAGCAAGGCTAACTCACCTGAAGACGAAGGTGTGGTGGAGGCGATGATCTGATCGATGATCGATGCTCGGCCTCCATTCGGCGAGTCGAAGCCTACGAGAGTGCAGTACATCTCAGAGAGAAAACGATCAATGCAACCATCTTCGGGCAACATGCTGTGAATATAGGACGTCTCCGCCATACCTGCTACTGAACCCAGCAGACTGGTCCGACCACCACCGCGTGGCCCTTTGATGAGGAAGTGTCGGGGTGTCCCGAATCGTACGGCCTCAAAGATACGACGAACCATCGCATCCCGACCGACGAAGAGGTTGCCTTCCCCAGCTCTGAGAGGGCGAAGTGCAAAGGGATTCTGACGCATGGGTGGAAACTCCACCTCAGATTCTGAGACCACGTATGTGTGCCGCTCGACTCGGTATATGTTATTTCGGTTGATTAACATGTCAATAAGGGGGGTTTTAACGCGTTCATCGATGAACCAAATGGCCTTAGAGGGATTAGATTAACATGTCAATAATGCGTTACTGCAAACTGTTAACGCAATGTTAACGTGTTAATTAACATGTTAGCGCCCCATCAATCCCCAAGATAATCACATCAATCATCAAACGCATTGACCTACTCCGAGCACCATGCCCGTCGAAGATTCCCGAATCCCAGGCTTCTACAGACTCTCGGTCGATGAACGACGTGATGAAGCCGCACAGCGTGCCGGACTGACCCACGAACAGAAAGACGCATGGGGATCTACCGCTGAATTGGACGAGGGAGCAGCCGATCGTATTATCGAGAACGTCGTTGGCACCATGTCGCTCCCCATCGGCGTGGCCACTAACTTCATTGTCGACGGCAAGGATCACCTCATCCCCTTCGTTCTTGAAGAGCCTTCAGTGGTTGCTGCCGCATCGAATATGGCGAAACGTTGTCGAAGTATGGGAGGGTTCACCTCTGACTGCGACGACCCAGTCATGATTGGCCAGATACAGATTATCGATTTGCCCGATCCAAAGTCGGCCGTAACTGCCGTAGCCGCTGCCGAGCAAGACCTCATCTCCCGGTGCAACGCCGTAGACCCCATACTGGTCAAATTCGGCGGCGGATGTCAGAGAATCGAACCACGCCTTATCGAGACCCGTTCCGGCCCTATGCTCATCCTCCACTTACATGTGGACTGCCGGGACGCTATGGGGGCGAACGCAGTGAACACAATGGCAGAGACCATTGCCCCGGTTGTAGGCGATCTGACCGGCGGCACACCTGTTCTGAAGATCATTAGTAATCTTGCTGTTCACCGCCTAGCTCGCGTCAAAGCCATTTTCTCAGCCAAGGATATGGCTGATTCAGGCCAAAGTGCCGAGCAAGGACAAGAAGTCATCAATGGAGTCATCAAAGCCTATCACTTCGCTGAAGCTGACCCATACCGGGCAACAACACACAACAAAGGCATCATGAATGCCATTTCTGCTATCGCCATAGCCTGTGGACAGGATTGGAGGGCAATCGAGGCTGGAGCTCACAGCTATGCATCTCATGAACGCGTATATGGTTCGCTGACAACATGGGAGAAGGATGCGGAAGGAAACCTTGTCGGCACAATCGAGTTACCAATGGCAGTCGGGCTTGTCGGTGGCGCTGTGCGCGTCCATCCTGCTGCCAAAGCTAACATCGCCTTACTTGGCATCGAGACCGCGGGCGAACTCGCTGCCGTCATGGCAGCAGCAGGCCTTGCACAGAATCTAGGTGCACTCCGCGCACTCGCTACCGTCGGTATCCAAGCCGGTCACATGAAGCTGCACGTACGCAACATGGCAGCGACAGCAGGTGCAATAGGAGATGAGATCGACGAGGTGGCAGCAATGGTCAATGCAAAAGGAGAACGTGTGACCATGGAAGCCGTCGAGAAGGCCCTACAAGATATCAGGAGTTAGTTGGAGGGTCATTGACTGACACCGTGGAAGGAGTGTCGAGACCTATGGCACCTGCTTTCTCGCGGAACCAGGCCCGTACATCCTTGGGCGACGTATGGGGACAACCAAAATGTTCAGCGAAGCGAACCGTTGTGGTCAATCGTCTAGAGTTCCCATTCTTTCTGCGGTCGATCAGACCAGCAGTCGCCAGATCACGAACATGATCGTAAGCCTTCTGACCAATCAGGCGTACAAGTTCGGACTGCGCCATCGGCTGATGATATGCAATGAGCGCAGCAGTGGTCAGGAGACGTTGTGGTATCTGAGCCTGGCCCGCTTCACCAAGACGGTCTGACCAACGACTGTCAATCTCAAGAATCCAGCCCTTTCCAGCCTCAGTCACACGCAGGGCACCGATGGAGCGGCGTTGATGGTGACGTTTGAGGCGTTGTACTGCATCGGCAGCCTCATTCTCTGTCAAGCCAAGTCGTTCGGCGAGTTCAGACACAGAGAGTGCTTTCTCATGCGTGAACAATAGTGCTTCAATATGGCTTGCTGCTTCATCGATATCCATGATTCACCCACCTCCTGAACTCACAGATGCTTGGGCCACTTCAATATCCGCAACCAAGGGTACTTTGCAAGTGATAGTGGCATCATCCCAAGTGGGCTTAGTCTGTTCGACCTCAAGCAATCCCCGACGAGCCATGAATAGCACAGAAATCAGGGCTGCTGCCTCAACCTCCTTGCAGTCCTCATCAGAAGCTGCATGCTCGTGTTCAGCAATCGAATTCATCAGAGTGCGCAGAGACATACTATCACCCCCTGCACGCTCGCACAAGTGAACCATAGAGGTCCAAGAGCGCCTCAAATCAGCCTCAAGATCCTCATTATGTACTTTGGAGCTGACATGTCCGAGTGCGTCATCAACTGCCTGACGGCGCTCCTCCCTCGTAAGTTCGAGACGCATTCGAATATCTGCTTCCTCATGAGCAACGCGCAGGCCCTCTATCAATTCACCAAGGTAGACTGGACGCCCCCCCCCGCCTCTGATTCTTGGAGACATCATTGCTTCAACTTCATCGATACGCTCACCCTTGATCATATTCGATGTGAATTCATATGAAGCGTCATCATACTCAAAGGTCCAATCATCCCAATCCATACCCTCTGTGAGTTCATCGTCCATGGAATCAAGTGCCTGTTGTCGCTCAAGCAAACGGGTGGCCCGACCATTGAGCACACTCCAAGCCATGCGAATCAGGCGCCCACACGCCGGAAGATCGAGCCCAGATGCATCGTTGATACGCTCTGAGAACAATTCTGCGAAGGATCGTAACTCTATCGACCAAGGATCGAGATCATGAGTATTCACTAATTCAAAGACGAGAGATACACTACGATCAAACGGATGACTGAGATCAAGATGGTGTTCAGCTTCAGCCATCGCCTCGAGCATCATGTGACGGCCTGCCTCAGGACCAATAGCTGAGTCGTCAAGCAGAGCGGTAAGTACGTCAGCATCGAATCCATCTGAACAAACAATCGCTGAATCGCTCAATCAGCCACCCCGAGATTCACAAGGCTTGGTTCTTCATCTTCTGGAATTGTGTCCAGATTCTCTTTGTTCTGCTGCGCACGTTCAACGATGGGGCCAAGATCCTGTTCCATGTATTCATCACCATCTGATTCACCTGCATCAGCGGCTCTCCGTCGAATCCCATCAAGCGCAACTTTGGGCACGTCGGAGACCAATTCCGGAGGTGCTTCAGGCACTCTTGGCATCTCTTCCGGATTCGGCAGAGAGGAGGCCAAGGATTCCTTCTGAGTTGCTTCAAGCTTCTTTGCCTCTGCGAGGGCAGCCTCGCCAAGTTCAATCGCCTTCGTACGATCCAGATCCATGAGGACACGACTTACGCCATCGCCCGCGTGCGTCACGCCGATGTGATGATCTGCCAATTGCAGACTGACCTTTCGCAATGTCACCATGATGAACTGAGCCTGATGACTGACTTTCTGGCACAGCAGAGCAATGCGTTGCGCATTGTCTGAATCCAAATTCTGATCTACCTCATCCAAGTAATAGAATGGACTTGGATCATAGCGCTGCACAGAGAAGATGAAGGCAAGGGCCGCCATTGATTTCTCCCCACCACTAAGAGCGGTGAGGCGCGTGCGCTTGTTCTTCCCAGCAGGACGTGCCACCATCAACAGACCCCCGCTGAATGGATTCTCAGGGTTCTCAAGACGCAATTCACCCGATCCTCCAGCCGAGAGGAGATCGTAGATTTCACGGAAATTCTCATCGATCTGATCGAAGACCATCGTCAATCGCTTGACTCGCTCATCCTCGAGCATGGATACAAGACTGAGAAGAGATTCGCGCTCTTCCTCAAGAGAGGTCAGATCGGTTGCGAAGGACGCTAGGCGCTGTACCGCGTCATCATATTGGTCGATGGCGTGCATATTGACAGGTCCTATCGCATCGATCTCCCGCGTGAGGCGATTGACGGATTTTGTCGCTGCGTCCACAGTCGGCAAGTCTGCCTCATCCTCTGCTGGCTGAATTTCATCCTGATTCATCTCTCCAACCACTTCCTCAAGTTCCTCGCGTATCTCTTCGATGCGACGAGAGCAGGTCGAACGACGCTGTTCATGTCGACGAATCTGATCGCTCACTCTTTCAGCTCGAACCGCTTGATCACTTCTAGTATCGTTGGCGTCATTGAGTTCATTCTGCAAGTCACGGACATCACTGGATAATTGTGCGATTTCTTCATTGACCTTTTCGAGTTGCTTTTCATCCTCAGCTCGCTGATCAAGCAAAGATGTAGCTTCTTGACGACGTTCCTTCTGTTGTTCATCCATGGCCTCTCGCCGAGCCTGATAGCGTTCCAAGCCTTCTCGAAGGTTTGTCACCCTACGTTCATGATCCTCAATACGTGCGACTTGTTTCTCGATCTCCATCTCTGCAGCGTGCTTGGCAGTCTCAGCCTCGCGAAGTCTAGCTGTCAAGTGGGCTGGAGTCTGTTGTTTTAGAGACTCAGAGGCTGTATCGCGAGCTTCTATCGCCTTTTCCAATGCGGCTTCAGTGTCCTTGAGAGATTGTTCAGCATTCTTGAGCGTGTTCTCAAGAACTCCCAACTCCTTTGCTCGCTTCTTTGTCAGGTCACTCGACCGCTCCAACTCTCTATTGGCATTCGACAACTCCTTATCGAGCAAGCGCCTTCGTTCCTTCACATCTGATTCAGAGGCGGTATGGATTCGCTTATGCAGGTCACGCCGTTGTTCACGCACTCTTTCGATGGCCCCTATAATCGTCTCTCCAGCCATGCGAAGACGATTGACTTCTGCCATGCACGTCTCAACCTCACTCGCTGCCCGGCCTGCTCGGCGGAAATTCAACCGCATTCCGCCTTGCTTTGAACCACCTGTCATGGCGCCTCCCGCATCGAAGACAGTACCATCCAATGAGACCATACGAACCATGCCCATCAATTCCCGGCCAACCGAAGTTGAATCCACGAGGACGGTATCACGCAGAGTGTGCTGAACTGCAAGCTGGAAGTGCTGATTCACCTCAACAAGAGCCGAAGCCAGGCCAACGACACCATCCTTATTGAGCAACATCGAGGCACGGCCAGCCCGGACTGGTTTGAGTTTGTTCAGCGGGAGGAAGGTTGCCCGACCAGCATTGTGTTTCTTCAGCCATTGAATACAGGCTTGAGCGGCCGAATCATCCTCGACAACAACGTGTGCTAGGCGCCCACCGAATGCGAGGAGCAGGGCTTGAGTATGCGATTCATCAGTAGGATGGACAAGGTCGCAGAGTGGGCCGTGAACCCCCTCAAGATCACCCGTTCTGGAAGCTTCCAAGACGGCCTCAACGGCCTGTAATGAATGTGGAAGTCCTGAACCACTCTGTTTGGCAGCCTGTTGAGCGTCATACAACCGCCGTTGAGCATTGCGTAGACGACCTTCGTGCTCATCGCGGGATGTGGTCAGAGATTGCTCCTGTAAGTTGAGATCATGAATCTGTTTTCGTAGAGTAGATAATTCCTCTTCACCACCGGATTCTCCTTTGATCTCATCGATCTCATGCTCGATGCCTGTGACTTCTACCTGAGCATCCTCTTCTGCTTCTTCAGCGGTTGCCAGAGATTCAATGGCAAGGTTATGTGCTGCACTTGCCGCGGAGAACTCACCCTTCGCAGCACCTAGGCCATCCTCAATCGTACGAACTTCGTCCTCGAGAACACTGAGTTCCTTGCTAAGTTCTCGCACATGCCGATCACCCTTCTCTACAGATGCTTGGGCCTCAGCATGGTCTAGAGTGGACTGTTTCAGGTCACTGACTGCACCATCATGCTTACCACGGGCCTCCTCCAGTCCTTCCTCCACTTCATTCAATTGATGTTCGATATCATCGATCTCCTCAACGATTCGAGCCACTTCCAGGTCGCAGTCCTCTGCGGCCTGGCTGAGAGTTTCGACCCGATCTTTGGCACGATCAAGAGCTATCACCAATTCCCGCGAACGAGTCGTCAAGGCTTGATGGTCCTCGCCAAGAACCTCTTGAATGGCTTGATTCAGCCGATTGATCTCGTCTCGAGTCTGCTGTTGTTCTGCCTCCAGAACTTTCATCGCAGTCTTGGCAGAGGAGATCTCCTCACTAGCTGCTGAAAGACCATCCTGCTCATGCTCGATATCCTCGAGCAACGTTCTGTGCGTGGTCTGTGCTAGAATGATGCGCGCTCTATCGAGGCCTTGGCGTATCTCTTGTACTCTCAAAGCCTCCTTCCGTTCCGATTCAAGACTGGAACGACGGTGCTCTTGCTCATCTGCTAAGACTCTGAGGAGGTCCATTGTCTGCTCTGCCTCGGAACGTCGGCGTTCGGCCTTCTGTATTTCACCATCATAGGCAGATACTCCTGCTATCTCCTCGAGCACCTTTCTCCTCGCCTTGGGCGTCATATTGGCAAGACTCGTGACATCTCCTTGCAGGACCGTATTGTAACCTCCAGCTTGCACGCCTGCAGATGCGAGCACTCTGCGTATCTCAGTCAAAGTCGATGGCCGGCCATTGAACTCGTAGGAAGAAATGCCCTTACCACCTTTACCAATTCGAACAGAACGGGTGAAGGTTACTTCATCGTCGTTGATTCCAAGACGGCGGCGGCCATTACTTTCAACTGGATTCGAAAAGACAAGGCTCACTGTCGCACATGTCGCAGGCTTTCCATGTGCACCTCCATCAAAGATCAAATCGGTCGATTGATCGGCACGTAGGCTCTTTGATGACTTTGGACCGAGCACAAATTGGATTGCATCGCCAGTATTTGATTTGCCAGAACCATTTGGACCCGTGATGGCTGTAAAGCCCCTCTCAAGGGGGATCTCAATCCTCCCTCCAAACGATTTGAAATTCTCCATTACCACCCGATTCAAGTGCACTTAGACCCATCCCCAATCCAGACCGAGGTCTGAATTCGGGCATCATCATCTAATTCACGATATAAACAGTGCCCAGAAAAGAGTGACCACAACTGGATTGCCAAGCCGCGTTGTCTCAGCCACCTTGATTGAGATAACCAGTGTCATTGCACTGACCGCAGCCCGAACCCGCACAATAGTGGCACATCTGGCCTGCAACTTCACCGTCGTCATCACGCATTCCAAGTTGGAATTCATCGGTATAGCTGTCAAGGTTCATCGACCTGCGAAGATCTCCTACGGATGCGAATTTATCGACACCTTTGGTCTCCAACTTACCCCTGAATGCCTTGGAATTTTTCCCTCTGAAGGCGTGTGCTTGATTGAGTGAATCGTCACTCTCAACGGCACCCATAGATATCAGCTCCTGTTTCCTAGAGGCCTCCTTCAAGACACTTCGAGATTTAAGGAAGAATCGAGCACCTATCAGGAGCACCGGGATCTGGAAGATGTACTGAACGAATCCGCTGATGAAATCGGGCAATTGAACACCGATCAGATCTGCATACTCGATCGAACGCCGACCCTCATTGATATCACCGTCGATGAACGGTTGTATAACTCCAACAAAGTCGGCAACGGCGAGGATAATGAGTACAAGGCCGATTGCACCTCTGCGCCGAGCCTTACGTGCGCGCTTCTTGATCTGTTTCTCACGCTTAGCTCGACGAACCTTGCGTTTCCTCCCCTTCCCCATGAGGAGAGAAAGGAAGATGAGCCCTAGGCCAGAACCGGCGGCAATCAGGTCAGGTCCTTCGAAGAGCCCAACACTCCCCCGGCAGAGGTTATTGATGGTCTCCTCGTCACCCGCGCTGCTGGCTTCAATACAGTCGGGGAAAAACTCCAACGGTATCTTGAATCGAACGCCCTCACCATCCACCCCAAACCCGACGAGTGCATTGGTCACGCTGAGCGCGGCGACCAGAAGGCCGAGAAAGGTTAACAGCACCTTAAGCGCCTTCATCAATCACCCACACAACCACTTGGACATAGCCATTCCGCAATCATGCGAACAAGACTTGATGAGTAGAAGTTGCATCTTTGGGTGAATGAAGGACGTTATTGTCGTCGGTTCAGGTATCGCGGGCCTCACCGTGGGCCTAGGTTGCGCAAAGAAGGGGCACAAAGTCACCCTCGTGACAAAATCCGACCTCTCTGCCTCTTCTACGAATTGGGCGCAAGGAGGCATAGCAGGAGTGCTTGATGCAGCCAATGAAGACGCGATGCAGCAACATATCAGAGATACTCTCGAGGCCGGGTGCGGACTGAACGATTTGGACGTGGTTGAAGAAGTGGTGCGCAACGCACCACGATGTCTGGCATCACTCATCGAGGCTGGAGTGAACTTCGACCGTGATTCCAAGGGTGAATTCACGATGGCCATGGAAGGGGGGCATTCAGTGGAACGCATCCTACATCACAAAGATAGGACCGGTGCTGAGATTGAGGACGTTCTGCTGGCTCGGCTCAAGGAATCAGGAGTCGAGGTCCTTGAAGGGTGGATGGGCATTGACCTGATTCTTTCCCAACCAAAGGCCTTCGGGGAAGGAGTCGTAGGCCTATGGGTGATGGACACTGAAGGAGCAGTCGTCACACTGGAATCAGAAGCTGTCGTGCTCGCATCAGGGGGATTCGGCCACATCTTTGAGCGAACGACGAATCCACCCATCTCAACCGGTGACGGACTTATCATGGCTCTGCGCGCAGGTGCAGAGTGCAGAGATCTTGAGTTCGTGCAATTCCATCCTACTGTCCTTGCCATCGATGGCGAGCGCCCTTTCCTCCTGACTGAAGCGATGAGAGGGGCGGGGGCAATTGTTGCAGATATCGAATCGCATGCTGCATTTCGCAGAGGGACAATCGGCATCGAGGAACTCAGTTTCCTCAACGTGGTTGACCCACGAGGTAATCTAGCGACAAGGGATGTCATCGCTCGTGCGATTGATCAACGGCTTCAGAGGACAGGTGACCAACATGTCGTTCTTGTCACCGAGCATCTCGATAGTACGATGCTCGAACAACGCTTCCCTACCATCACTTCACGCCTCTCCTTGCACGGTATCCGAATCGGTCATGATCCAATACCTATTGCACCTGCCGCACACTATGCCGTAGGTGGACTCAAAGTGGATCTCAAAGGGCATGTTTTCGCAGCAGAGGAATATGGAGGGCAGGTGATTCCTGGACTGTATGCCGTTGGAGAAGTAGCATGTACAGGACTCCATGGTGCCAATCGGCTCGCATCGAACAGCCTGCTTGAGGCGGTTGTCATGGCATCACATCTCGTTGATCATATCGGCAAAGATAGAGCAATACCTCAGTCTAATCAACCTCCACCATGGCGCATGGATGACCTCGGCCATCTCACCGAACATGGCCCACTCACAACTGATCGCATGGCCCTGCAGAGCACGATGACACGTGATGTAGGAATCCACCGAAGTGGGCAAAGACTCCAACGCGCACAACGTCGACTCTCACACCTTAGGGAGGAAATTATGCAATTGTGGCGTTCGTGCCGACCAACGAGGGACCTTGTTGAATTACGGAACCTGATTTTGGCAGCCGAGGAAGTGACAAAAGCTGCGCTTAACCGCAAGAACAACGTCGGCCTTCATCATAATTCAGATAGAACTTGAGTCGAAGATAGAACGATCCCACGCAAGAGAGCATCAAGCGTCGCCACAGTAGGAGTTGAAACTCCGACCTGCTCAGCGACTCTCAACACCTGACCTGTCAAGGCATCTACCTCGGTGGGGCGACCATGCATGAGATCCTGTAACATACTGCAGTGGTTTCGGGCAGTGGCCACCACTACCTCCCGATATCCATCGACCAGTGCATCAACTTCTGGCACCCTTCTACCAACTGCCTCAGCCACAGAACGCGACTCAAGGAGAGCACAGACTGCCACATCGCCAAGACCTGAATGCTCCAATAAGCCTCCATTTGGAATTCCCGCAATAGCACAGGTTGGGTTGATGGCGACGTTGATGCACAATTTCCACCACTGACGGTCGAGAATGCCAGCATTCCATCGAGCGGCAAGTCCCGCTTCATTCATCAGCGTGATCAGGTCTGTTGGAGTCTCGGATGAATCAGGTCCGGGTCCGATCTCTATTGCCCCTTGGCCCGTCCACTCGATGACGCCCACATCTCTGCGTAGAGCACCATGGCTGATGACAGAGCGATACATCTTCTGTTGGACTCCCCGGGCACGCAGTGTTTCCTCATGTCCAATGCCATTCATCACGCAGACCAAGATTCCAGATGGAGTAAGAGCGCGAAATACCCCATTCGAGATATCTGACAGGGAATTCGTCTTCAGGCAGACGAAGAGAACATCCACTGATTCAGGTTCAGGATCATTCGATGAATGCACTGACCAACGCTCACCTGCAACGTGTTTGGGCAGATCATCTGAATCAATGAGTGTCAGGCCTTCAACGATGAGATTCGGGGCCGAATGTTCGGACGCAAAAAGATGAATCTCAGCATCAGTGAGTGATAATCGCGACGCGATCAGGCCACCAATGGCACCAACCCCGAGGATGCCGATCCTCATACAACCTCACCGAGGTGGGAGGCAAGATGGATGATGATTTCACCATCTGCGACACTCAACCAAGCGGTTGCTCGATCACCTTGAGCACCATTGAATGAAAGGTTCAGCGTCACATTCTCTCCTGGCTCGACAGAATTCGGCGGAGCTATCTCGAAGGAGAGGCCAAGGCCCTGTGTATTCTGGAGACCACCATAACTGAAGGACGAGAGACGTACTGCCTCCTTACCTAAATTCTGGATGACCACAGTGCTATTCTGCGCAGTTTCATCAGCGATGAGGAGGGAATCCCATGCTGCAGTCCAATGACCACTGGTATTGACAAGGAGAGGAGGACCATCGACCACATCCATTGTGAACTGTAGATTCTGGTCATCACATCCAAGAACCGTGGTCGAGGGAAAGAGACGCATCGAGAGGTTCGCTTCAGTAGGGAGGGGCATGGCAAGCACTGCAGATGGAATCGCCCTCCATTCGACCACCCCTTCACTAGACCCCATCTGGACGACCGAACCGGGACATCTCAGCGTCCCATTCATGCTCTCAGTCGGTACGACACGGAGGGCAGTGACTGAATTATTCCATGAGGCGGGTAGAGAAGGTGACGCAGAAGTCCCATTCGTGAACATCACATGCCCATCACTCCAGCGCACAAGATTTCCTTGACCCACGCGGACGGTGAGATTCCAGTTCAGTCGCTGACCATTGTCGAAACGCCCCTCTAATTCAACCCTGAACATCCCTTTATCATCGACATCCCTCAACAGAGAACCTGATTCTCCAAGGGCTCTAAGAGTGTGCTTCTGAACCACTTTGGAGCCCTCAATGAGGGTCGTCGCAGAGTCGAGAGTCAACCCCGAGTGAGGGAGACTGAGATTGAGAGGATATTCACTGTCCAAGGAGATGTTCAACTCTAGGACTGGAGAGATATGGTCGCCATTCCACCCCCAGCCGGTGTCGTTGGTCCATGCCGGTGCGGATGGAAGGAAGTACATCGATTTCCACTCCCCAACCCCGATTCGGAAATCAATGGAAGGAACCGGGCCAATTGTCTCAACGGGAGGGGAGATCCACGCAATATCGACCTTCACAGTTTCACCTGGAAGCAGTTCGGTGCCGGAGCATTCGGCATTGGGAAGTACGGAGGTCGCTGAACCAGGACAAACGAGTGTGAAGAGCCATCCTTCTGTCCGACTCGGTTGATTCGCCTGTAGATACCAACTGCTCGGGGTCAATCCATCCTGCTGAATAATGATGGATTTGGAACCTTCACTGTCAGGAGGAATATCAAATATCATCTCGTCGAAATCTAAGAAAATAACATTCGCCGACCTATCCTCACTGCTAGCGACTGGAGCATATGCCGGTAACAGAAGAAGAAGAAGAGCGATGAGGGCAAAAGAGACACGGAATTTGAGTCGTCGGTCAAGATCGCGGTCTGGGTCCAGAAGAAGGGGGTTCGAAACATCACCTCCAAGGGAATTATTGAGCATCAATGCAGCAATTGCAAGTAGAATCCACGGCAGAACATCATCCACCTGCTCGGAAGGAGGTTGGAAGAGAAGAATCAACACGACGATGATGATAGCAGCCCGCAGGAATTGGTTGAGACGACTGTTAGCTTGATCCGGACCAACAAGAGCAACGAGAAGGCGAGATCCAGGAAAAGTGGGGACCGGGAGTAGCATCACCCAGCCAACAAGGACCATCCATAGACCCGCCATAGCGGTGGGGTGGAGCCAAGCACTACGCAATCCTAAGTCGTCGGCACCAATGAGAGATGACAGCACGACATTGATGGAGGCAGAGAAGTGAATCACCGGTCCAGAACTCACGATATCGGTTGATGTAGGAGTCATCGCGACTCCAATGAGAATGAGGAAGATTCCCGAGATGCAGAGAATCAAGGGCATGGTCAATGAAGCGAGGGCTAGGCGCCTTCGATCAGACCACATCATCGACTCCATTCGAGGAAAGGAGATCATCGTAAGGATTCCAAAGGGCCAAGCCGCCAACGGAAAGGGAAAAGGAATGGGAAAGGATCCGGAATGAGGCATATCCAACATGCGCATGACGGTACGTTGGATTCCGTAACCAAGACCGAGAACTATGAGAATAGGTGCAGTATACTCCAAACCTGATCGTAACCAGAGTGAGTGGTCGGACCAATTCCCTTGCCCGTTCTCAACAAGCCATCTGATGCCCATCAACAATGTTGACAGAGTGGTCACGGCCCAAGCGAGGAGGATCCATTTGTTCTCGATGATTCCCATCGGTTGCGGACGTGGCAGAACGATTGCAGACCATCGTTTCCTGCGGCGCAATCGGAGGGTCAGATTCAGGCCAGCGAGATGGTCGATGGAACGATGAAGTCGTCCAATGGCGTCAGACTCATCTTCAACAGGGTGGATAGACCATGCAGGTAAGGGACCAGAAATGCGGTCGATAGTGGAATACTCGCGCTCGATGATTCTCTCAAGGAGGTCCCGCTCATCCCATACCGACTCGTCGACCTCAAGAGGCGGCGGGAGGTCGTCTGAAGTCCTTCGGGCCACCAGACCGACGACCAGCAGCCGGAGGTCTTGAGGGTATGCAAACGCTTCATCGATGTTTCATAGTCTTCATTCTCACTACATCGGGTCATTCCTCAGAAGCCAGCAGCTCTGCTTCGGTCATCTGTGCTGCCTTCAGGAACTCAGTGAATTGGATCACACCGTCACTGTTCTGATCAATCATATCGAACATCTCCTAAAATGGGACTCTACTTCTTCGGAAAGGTGAAGGAGATGATTCACACGTGGAGAGAACGTCAACATGGAAGGGGATTCAGATATCCATGGCAGGCCAGCAGGTCATTTCCTCGCAGGGGATCCAGCCTGGTGGACACCACCAGTAGGTCCAGCCTGGTCGAAATCTCAGAATGATGAGGAAGATGACCGCAAGGCAAGAACACAGCGGAATCTGGAAGCCCTCAGTAAACGCGAGCTGAATATTCCTGACTCATGCTCGAATTGGCGCAGACAGAGATTAAGGCTGCTCGGCACTGGATTCCTCTTACCTGCTGCACTATCACCGA
>CAZMJD010000005.1:0-24274 GCA_964566385.1 uncultured Candidatus Poseidoniales archaeon
ATCCTCAGTCCTAGATCATCTGCTCGACTGTGGATCTTGAGTCGTCGTCGGTTACCTACGGTAGCACCGATACGCACTGCCTGAGTCTTTGGGTCGAGTTCCTCAAGTTAGTCAGGCCCATGGATCAGAACTTCCTCAAAACCGCTCGAATGAAGGCCCCGAACTGATGCGACCTTACGATGGCCTATTCGAACGCGGGATCCTCGGTATTTCCTATTCAAGCGCAGCTTGCTCTGCAAACCTTTTGGTCGTCGCCAACCCGTTCGGGAGAGGCGCTTGTATCGGAACCACTCCTGTCGACGGAATGACGGCATCGAATCAGCTTGCTCCTTTCGGAGTTTGAGTGCAGCACTGGTGGCCTCGTCGAGTTCCGGTTTCTGCCGAGCAATGTGAATTTCATCCTCCTCATCCCAATCCTCAAAGAAATCGTCATCATCATCAAAGTCGTCATCATTATCGACCACATCAACCTCTTCATCGCCGTCCTCTTCAAGGACCTCTTCTGTGACTTTTTCTTCAGTGCTTTCTTCAACTTCTTCCTCGACAGGCTCATCCTGTACTGATTGCTCGGACAGTCGTTCGATCAGTTCTGCTTTCTTTCCCGATACTGGAAGTCCACGTTCCTTCAGGAGTTCCTTTAACTCTGCCACGGTCATCTCTTCGAAATTCTCGGTCACGTTATCTGCCCCCCTTCGATATGATGTAGATCCCGTCTTGGAACACGCGTCGGTCTCGCTGACCAACTACACAGAGTCGCTCGATGTTGGCAGCCATTTGTCCGGCAACCTCTTTGTCCGCACTGGAGACGATGACATCCAGTCTGTTCATCACCGTGACTTTGGCACCCGGTAGAATCGGCGTAGTTCTTGGAACCTTTTCGCCATAGTAATTTTTCACCATGAATGTGTCATTTGGGCCATCGGCATCGAGCGTCATCGGGAAGTGAGAATAGACCGCCTTGAGCCTGTATTCAAAATCCTGCTGAACTCCATGTACCATGTTGGCAGCATGTGCTTTCCATGTCCCTGCGAGCGCCTTATCGATCTTTCTTGGAAGATCTGTCTTGACGATGATACGCGAATCCTCGATGAACATACTGACAGTTCTGCTACTGAATCCTCTCTTGAGTGATCCATTTGGTCCTTGAACGCATAGTGTGTCATTATCCATGGTCGCGCTGACGCCCTCGGGCATCTCGATCGCGTGTTGGATGCTGTTTGCTATCGGCATGTCATTCTCTCCTAATAGACGAAGGCTAGCAGCTTCCCTCCAATCTTCGCGCTCTTGGCGTCATAGTGATGCATGACTCCTTGATTGGTTGTCATGATCAACAATCCAAAATCTTGTGCAGGGAGATACCTTGCTTCCCATTTATCGAACTCAGTTCGTCGAATGCTGAAACGTGGCTTAATCACGCCACATCGGTTGATTGCTCCTCGCAGTTGAATCTGAAAGAGGTCTCCACGTCCATTCTGTACTCGTTCTACCTCTCCGATGTACCCCGAACTTTGCATGATGTCAAGGACCTTGCCCAGCAGTTTCGAAGCTGGCTGAATCGTGACGTCGTAACGTCCTGCCCTCTCGGCAGTGAAGATCTTGACGAGTGCGTCGTTGATGATATCCGTCTGCATCTTGAAACCTCAATTGTATTTCTTGAACCCTATTTCCGGTGCGATATCTCGAAAGCACTGCCTACAAAGATCAAGACCGTATCTGCGGATCAAACCACGTTTTCGATCGCACCGGCGACATCCAATCGTTCGTCCAATGCGTTCTCCATGATCTTTGGCCATGCTTCACTCCTCCTTGATCGTGATGCCGAATTTCTCAGTGAACCAGGCTTTCGCCTCCACTTGATCGACTCGATGTTTCCGTCCGACACGCGCACTCCGTTGCCGGCGGCGTGAGACGCGATGGCCTGGTCGCTCAAGTACGACATTGACATCCATGCCGAAAATACCCGTCTCTGGATCGTACTTCTGTTCGGGGAAATCAGTATGATCGCGTACCCCGAATGAAAGGTTTCCTGAGGTATCGAAGCAGTACCCTGGCAATGTGTTCTCTCGCACCCAGAGTGCATCCTTGAGGAAGCGTTGGACGAGTTCAGGATCACGCATGGTGACTTTGCATCCTATCGGTGCTCCCTTCCTGAGTTTCAGGTCACGGTTATGTGTACGTGACAAGGTTCTGGTTGGTGTTCGACCCGTGAGTGAGTTGAGAACCCTCTCTGCAAGTTGGAGTCTCTGTCCTCCTTCACCTACACCGATGTTGACGGTGACCTTTGTGATGCGAGGGGTCTGCATTGTTTGGTCACTCATGTTGTCACCTCGATCGGTAGTGTACGTGAGTCTGAGATGACCATGACGTGACGGGCGTGTGTGCCAAAATCCTCGAAGTTAACTTCATTGGGCTGAGAGGAGCGTTTGATGATTCGCTGCTGAATGAGCGCTGTTTCGCCGGCGTGCGACCCGCCAATGATGTATGCCCGGGTGGAACCATCTTCACTGAATGGTAGATGCTCGAGAACTTCCTGTTCAGGAATACTGATCACGACGCTGTCTCCTACCGAGAATTCACTGGGTGATTCGTGGAGCAGGTTGCGCCCATCATGAAGGCGGTATTGTGTCATGCCGCCACGAATGGTTACCTTGCCGTCGATGCGCCCAATCTTCCAAGACGAATCTACATCTTTGATCGGTCGATAACGGAGTCGTCCATTAAGGTCGAGGATGCAGCGATAATTTTGCTCTCCAACTGTCAAGACATCCATCAATCCGACGATACGTCGGGTCTCCTTGACGACCCTGCCGTCTACCTTGATCTGACCGGTCGAGAGAATGACTCGAACCTCGCGCATGGTCTGTGCTACTCCAAGGACGTCTCTGAGAATCGGGCCAAGTGGCATACCCATGTCGAGGGAATGGCCACCGGGTAGCGGGCGAACAATCCAAGTGGTCGTTTTTCTGGATAGTGGCCAAGAGCGAGGCATGTTCAGTCGCTTCAGATGGCTATTCGATCCCATGTTTTCAGGCCCCCTCTGCTCGTTCCTGTAACTTCGCCAGTCGCTTTGCGTCGCTCTCATCGAGCCTCTTCACAATGACGTTTGAAGCAGCAATTGGGAACGGCTCTTCTTTGCCGTCTGATTTCTGAACACTGGCATCTGCGATCTCCAGCTTTCCTGTGTCGGGTTCGATAGCGACGACAAGCCCGCGCAGACCAGCACGTCCTCTCGCCTCACCATCTCTCTTGCCTTTGGACGGTTGACCGTGATCACCGCGCACGACTTCGACCTCGTCGCCTACACGGACCGTGACTGAACGAACCGAGTTGAATCGGCTGTCTTTCTTATCCAATTTGAGACGAGCACGAATCTTCTTGCGTTTCACGTGACTCGGCGCATTGTACATTGCCTTGCGTTGCTTGCTTGGTTTTGAACTTCGCATACTATCTCACCTCACACAATCTGCTTCGCCGCTGCGGCGATTCTGGGCCAGCGTTCTGCAGCCTCTCTACTGACTGGACCTTTGAGGTCTGAACCGATCATCTCGCCACGCTCATTCGTAAGAACTGCAGCGTTATCTTCAAACTGGACCCAGGTTCCATCAGCTCGCCGGAAGGCACGTCGCTGACGAATGACAACTGCAGTGTACATCTGTCTTCGCCGGTCAGGAGTACCTCGCTTGACGGTGACTGTGATCATGTCTCCGACAGCTGCCGTCGGGTAGCGTCTCATTGTACTCCCTATACCCTTGACGGAGATGACCTGCAGGATCTTTGCACCTGTGTTGTCCACACAGGTCAATTTGGCTAGATGTGGAAGGCCGCGTGTCTGGCGACCTGCTAGACCCTTCATGCATCCACCCCTGCTTCAATCACGACGAATGATTTCGTCTTGGAGAGTGGTCTGCACTCCATGATTCGGACTGGATCTCCGACCTCGACATTCCCTATACAAGATGGCAGGTGAGCTGCATACCGTCTCGTACGGCGCTCGAATCGCTCATACTTTGGCATTTTTCTAATGAGTCGTCGCTCGACAATGATCGTCTTCTGCATCCCGACGGAAGCTACGAAGCCGGCAATGATCTGACCACGGACTGATAGGGTGCCGAAGAAGGGACAATCTTCATCTCCATCCCATTCGCTGCTGGGCATCTTCACATCGACACCAATGTCTCTTGGTCCCTCATCCATGTCGCTTCCTCCTCGAGTTCTTCTTCATTCGATCGTGGGCCCTCATCTCGACAGTGCTGCCTTGTATGGGTCCAATTCCATCGATGGTGAATGTGATGCTTCGCTTGGAGAGTTTGCGAAATTTCCCCTCCTCTCGGATGGTGATGGTACGCTTTGTCTCATTCCATATCTGTCCATTGGCTCCGATAAGTGTGGGGTCGGTCGCACTCTGAACGTGGAGCCAGCGACCCAGCCACATGTGTGTACGAATCTCCATCATCGCACCTCCACTTCGTAACCATTGGCCTCAAGCACCTTGGCAGCCTTCTTCTTGTGATCTCCCTGTAGTTCAATGACTCGTCCCTTAACCGTGCCACCTGCGGCGCATTTTCCCTTTAGGGTCTTAGCAAGATCATTGATGTCGATGGCAGGATCCTCAATTCCCTCGACGATGGTAACCATTTTTCCATATCTTCGGCGGACCGTGCTGATCAGAGCGCGCTGTTGCTCTTTCGCAATCTCTTCGAAGGCGAGGAGTTCTTTGGGCAGCCCAGTGATTGGATCGATGTCTACCATCTTCTCAGTCCTCCCTCTCATCTTCTTTCATGATCGTGAGCATCCTAGCGATGGTGCGCTGTGTTGCTTTGAAATCACCAAAATTCGAGGTCGCGCCACCCAGTGATCGTTGTGCCCTGAGTTGTAGCATCTCTTCTTTGAGTTCAGCGAAACGACGCTGACGCTCGTCCTTTGACATCTCTCGAATCTCTCGAGGACTGAGGTGCGTCATTGTTCACCCTCCTCATCTTCATTATTCTCGCTCTCTCGACGTCGGCTTTCGATCTCTGCTTTCGATGTGATAGGAATCTCGTGTGGCAGGATGGTGCCTTGTCCCATGATGGCGACGGTTACACCGATGGTGCCGAGTTTTCTGACAGCAACAGATCTGCCGATGTCCATGTGCTTCAGCGCTGTTTCACCACAATGTTTGATGTGGCCAGCTTGGAACTTCTGTGTGCGGTGTCTTGCTCCTGTGATCTTTCCGCTGAGTGTGATGAGTACGCCTTTGGCTCCACGTTCCATGATGTTTAGAACTGTGCTGTGGCCTGCTCGACGGAAATACCACCCTCTTTCAAGCGCATTGGCGAGTTTCTCTGCCATGATCTGTGCATTCAATTCAGGATTCTCCTCTTCTTCCACTTCCAATTTAGGGTTGTCAAGTTCGAATCTCTCTTCGATCTCACGCTGGAGGTTATTGATCAGCCTACCACGTCTACCGATGACTATACCCGGTCTCTCGGCGAAGATGGTGAGCTTGGTACCGCGTGGTGTGCGATCAATGGTCAAGCCACCGAATCCAGCGCGCTTCGTGTTCTGCATGATGAACTCCTTCACGAGGTGCCTCTCGACATTCTTGTCGACGATCTTGCGGACTGTGGTTTCTTTCGACATTGCTCCACCTCAGTATAGATCCTCATCCTCTGCATTGATCATTTCGTCGATGATATCGCTTGCTCCCACATCTTCCAGAAATAATTCAACTCCTACGAGGTGATTGTTGCTTGGCGTTGTACGCCCACGTGCTCGGGGGCGCCACCCTCTTCGAATCTCACCCCTGTGTGCTGCGATGTGTGTGATTGTCATCTCTTCGGGGACCACTTCTTCTTCAAACTGATGCGCTGCGTTGGACATGGCGTTTTCGATCAGTTTGATCATAGCAGCAGCAGCCTTGGTAGGGTAGCGTCCGGGCCCTATTCCGCGTCGGTGGCCTGCTTTACGGGCACCTCCGACAGCTCTCTTCTTGTTTCCACCCCCGTAGGTATACGGGACGGCTTCTCGCAGGTTGATGACCCGCTCAAGGAAATTGAGTGCATTGGACGCAGTACGACCTTTCAGGGCTCGACAAAGATCGAAGCAGTGCTTGGCAGAGATGTCTAGGCCATCCGCTCGTGCTCGAGCCAGATGGCGCCCTTGTTCTGCTTGGAGAAGTTGTGTGTACCCTTTCTGGGGCAATTGACGACGCCTCTGGGTGCGGGAAAGCTCGTTCTTGTTCGGTGGCGCCATTCTTTTTCCCTCACTTCAGTGGCATGAACTTCGATGACCTAGTCGCACCGACACCAGGTCCGCTGTGAGTAACAGCTCTCCTGGTGGGCGCATACTCGCCAAGGTAATGCCCGATCATCTCGGGCTTGATATCTGTCTGGACGAATGCCTGCCCATTGTGGATGCCAATCGTCTTTCCTACCATCTGGGGCAGCACAATCATTTCCCTGCGGTGGGTCCGAACAGTGGAATCTGATGAAGCAAGTTTGTCAAGCAGGTGCTGACATTCCTTGCTCAATCCCTTCCATAATGATCTGCGTGCTCGAGCAGGTAACAATGACACGAGGTTCGCAGCCATTGGGTCCTCTTCTGGTGGAAGAAGTGGAAGTTCCTTGAGTTCCTCGAGGTTGAAGCCTCGGTAACGGAACTCCCTTTTCCGTCGCTCTGCGACGGTTGCCATGCGCTTCCGTCGCATCCTTCGCGAGGCCTTGGGTGTCGTACGGCCACGCCATTTTCTTCTTGCCATCTCTATTCACCTCATTTTGTTCTGCTGCGGCCAACTCCAGTGCGCTTGGGTGCGATGTGACCCACCTTTGAACCAGGTGGTGCTGAGCGTGCTTTCGAAGTTGGGCCATGCACTGCCTGATGGTTGCCACCACCGTGTGGATGGTCAACTGGGTTCATGGCGACTCCTGAGACGCGGGGGTAGGCCTTACCTCTCGCCTTTGCTTTCTTGTGTGCTGTTCCAGCCTTCAGCAGTGGTTTATCTCCACGTCCATGGCCGGCGATCACTCCTATTGCAGCACGGCATTTCATCGAGACCATGCGCGTTCGCCCAGACGGCATCCGGATACGAACGCCATTGGACATTCGAGTCTCAACGACGGCGGCCACGCCGGCTGATCGGGCAATTCTACCACCATCGCCGGGTCGTGTCTCGACGTTGTGGATCAAGGTTCCCTCAGGGATGGCAGAGATGGTGGTGATGTTTCCAGGTCGTGTCTCGACCTTCTCACCAATGCTGATGGTGTCTCCAATCGCCATGCCTTCGGTCGCAACGACGTAGAACTTCGTGCCATCGGACAACTTGAGTTGGGCGAGTGGAGCTGTGTGAACTGGGGAATGCACCAGATCCACAACAGTCGCTCCTTCGTTGACCACATTCGGAATGCGGTTCTTTCCAGGGAATCTGTGGGATGAGGCCCGGAACTTGGGGCTTGATCCCTTGCGTTGTGAACGTGTTCGCTTACCCATTTCATCACCTCAGAATGCTCCCAGTTTCAGAGCAGCCTCTTCTGCGTCAAATCCTGGCGAGAGTTTGACACTAGCGTGCTTGCCATGCTTTGAGATGCGTGTGTTGACCTTCTCCACCTTGACCTCGAATAGTTCCTCGACAGCCTCAGCGATTTGGCCTTTCGTCGCATCGAGATGAACGATGAACTCAAGTCGGTTTCCACGCTCAGGACTTCTGTTGTCGAGCGCCTTCTCGGTGATCCAAGGTCCAATGATGATTCCGTAAGCATCGCGTGCCATCAGATCGCCTCCATCGCTTCGCGTGTGAACACTGTGAGGCGGCCTAGATCTCCACCTGGTGCTAGATTCTCGGTTGAGAGATGCCTGAGTGGAATCACATCAACGCCAGGGATATTTCTTGCCGCACGTTCCAGACGTTCTCCACCATTCGTGACGATCAGGATTGACTTAGGCTGACGCGTCACTCGACCTCTCATCTTGCCACGGCCGGCACGGCGATGTCGGCCTTTCCTTGCCCTATCAAGATCGGGTCCAAGGCCGAGGGCTCTGAGAATGGCAATCATCTTTCGAGTTGGTTTTGTGCTGGTGAAATCTTCAAAACTAGTTGTCGTCTTCTTGCCGTCGACGATCTCAGTATAGTCTTCAAGGATGATTGGAAGTTGCTTGACATCATCGTCGAGGCGATGTCCTCGTGCTTTGACGGTATCGACATCGACAACTGCTGCAAGGGCACTTTGTCGAGCAGAACGACGTTCTGATGCGTTGATCTTCTGAGACCAGTTCTTCTCGACCTTCGGTCCGTGAGCACGCCGACCTCCGACAGTGTGGGGATTCTGAGCACCTGTGCGCATACCTGTGATACGCATGATACGAGAGACCCCCCTTCCCTTGCCCCACCATTCCACGCTGTGTTGCATTCCTGCCATTGGCTTGCGCTTGCCGCCATGGGCGCGACTTCCGTAGGCCTGGCGTCGATTTGCCTGCGCTGCCCGAACTGCTCTACGAACCAGATCAGGGCGTATCGGTGCAGCGAATGCGTCTGGCAGGGCGATGTTCGAGCCGTCATTGACATCGACTTCAAAGGTCATCGGGCCTAGACCGACCTCATATTGGTCCTGAGCAACGGTGTTGCTGATAGAAACGGTACTGATCTTCATCTTCAGGCCCCCATCTTACTCCTAGTGCTGACGAACACGATCTCTGGTGCATCGGCAACAGGGTCTCTGCGTACCGCACGGCGAAGTCGGATGATTCGCTTTGCAGGGCCGGGTAGGCTTCCTCTGATGAGTAGGTAGTGATTGTTGTCTTTGATGACCCCGTAGTGGAGGAATCCTCCGTCTGGTGTGATGGGGTGCTCTTCTGGAGTAGCGATCCTGAGGACCTGTTTGTTGTACTCTGTTCGCTGATGGTACCCCATCTGACCTGCTTGTGGTATGGTCTTACGAACATATCCTGGACTGAATGGCCCAAGATTACCGGCCTGTCGCCGGCGCTTGCTGTTCTTGTGACTGAGCAACTTGACACCCCATCGCTTGACTGCACCTTGGAATCCCTTGCCTTTGGTGATCCCTATGGCATCAGTGAAGACCCCCTCCTCGAAGACATCAGCTGCATTCAGTGTGTCTCCAAGACGATCCATGGCCCAGTCAAGAGCTTCAGTCGGCATTCCAGAGATGCCTATCTCCATGATGTCGGGCTTCTTGGATGGTGTGCCGACCATCTTCGGCTGGGTACATACGATGATTCTCACTTCCACAAGGTCGGCGTTGCGCAGCCTCTCTGTGTGAGCCTCCCTGTCGTGGTGATATCGTGCTGGAAGACGCCTGTTGATCTCAAGTTCCTTCATCACTTCATCCGAGGCCTTGTCAGATTCTCTGGGAGCCCACTGTGCGTTCTCAGCCCACACTTCCCCTGCTGTTCTCTTACCATAGGGTGTCTGTTCATAGCCCCGTACAGCGAGAATACGCATCGGTGGTGTCTCAACAACGGTCACGGGGATACGTATGTCTTGTCGAAAGGTCATCGAGTTAGGATCTTCGTCTCTGACCATGATATGGGTCATACCTGCTTTCCATCCTGCAAAGCCCAGAGCTTGAGGTTCGGACAGGTCATTGTCCCATGAGTGGATGCGGCTGAAATGCCGACGAGCACGAACGCGCGGGCTGAACGCTCGGCTCCCGCGCCGTGGGTGGTGTCGCTTTGGCATTTCTTCATCTCCTACGGGGTTCGCACCCCGGCTCTTCCGGGCTCAATGGCCGTGACGATAGCCGATTCCCCACAATTGGGGGAATCGCCAGGGGGTGTTTCCAGAGCCCCTATCGTCTGGCCACTCAGTGGTTGAGCGTCCCGGCGACCGTGAAGGGGTATTTGAGCGTGACCCTGTGGTTTGAGAGGCCACATGTGGCATTGGAATCCTTTTGACCCACGACGCGACAGGCCTGAATGTGGCCACACTGAGTCATCCGGACATCATCTCAGAGTGGGAGGCTCGGCCCTATCAAATCCGAGCCCTCATCGCAACCCTGTCAGAGCCCACTTTGCTCGTTCTTCCTACTGCTGCGGGCAAATCCTTGATCGAGTATCTGTTCATGCACGAACACTTGGTGAGGTCGAATAAGAATCGCCCAAGAGCCCTTTTGATTGCCCCTACCAACCCTCTAGTTGATCAACATCACAGTAACTTGGTGGGGTTGCTTGATTCGCGCCTCAAGATTGTCTGCCTAACTGGTTCGACACCTCCTGCTCGTCGAGTCAGTTTCTGGGCTGAGAGTGACATCATCATCGCTACACCTCAGGTGGTGCGTAACGATCTGGAAGCTTCGCGTATCTCTCCCTCAGACTTTGTCGCAACAGTCTTCGACGAGGCTCACCATGCCAAAGGATCCCATGCGATGGCTGCGGCAGGTCGCCTGCTCAGGCTTGGTTCGGAACTACCTGTCTGCATGGGTGCGACAGCATCACCTGGTACAACCTCCAGCGAAATCACTTCCTTGTGCTCCATTCTTGGGCTTACGAACATCCATGCCCGTTCTTCACAAGACCCTGAACTTCGTCCGTATCTTCCGGAATTGCGAACTAGGGAACATCACGTCGACGTGCCTGAATCTATTCGTTCTCTCGCCGAACCACTTGAAGCGTGGTCCTCAGCACTTGTCGATAGACTGAGCCATCTTGGTTATCCTCTGAAGAGAGGCCTCGTCTCAGTCCGCGCCCTCAATGGCCTACAGGTCCGCATCAGTCAGGCTATCACTCTCAAGGAAGGATCGGCCTTCCAAGCAGCGAAGGCCTTGGCAGACTTGCGCCGAGTCCACCTCTTGGTTGGTCATCTGACTTCACAGGGCATCGCTGCCAGCCGAGAGCATCTGGCGCGAAGTCATGAGCGCGAGAAGAATGGAAGCGCAGCATTGCAGCGCTTCATGAACGATCATCGGATCCAGCGGTTGAAAAGTGCGCTCGATGGCTCGGCGGAATTACATCCCAAGATGAACCTAGTTTTGGATCTCGTGTCCCAAGCCCTTGCTCGAGGGGATGAGCAAAGAGTCATCGTTTTCGTTAACTTCCGTGACACTGCGAATGAACTTGTAGAACGTTTGTCCTCATTGGATCATGCCGTGGCTGCGCGTTTTGTAGGGCAGAGCGATCGTGCACGTGATCGTGGATTGTCGCAGAAGGAGCAGATTGCAGTTCTCGATCGATTCAGATCGGGCGAGGTTAACGTTCTCATCGCTACTCAAGTGGGTGAAGAAGGCCTAGATGTACCGAATGCAGATGACGTGATTCACTACGAACCAGTGGGGAGTGCAATACGCACGATCCAACGACGTGGTAGGACTGGCCGTCATCATGCAGGTCATGTACATGTTCTGGTAGCTCGTGGCACTCGAGATGAGGGTGCATTGAGAGCGTCAGCGTCCAAGGGGCGCAAACTGGTGCAGGCTATCGATATGGCTCAACAGAATCTACGCCGAGGAAGGCCAATAGAGTCAACAGGGCAGTGCTCTTTGTGTATAGATGAGGAGGGGGTTGTCACTCCTGCCGTTGTCTGGGTGGATAAGATGCCAGAACCATCTACGGACGAGGTGGAGTCCTCTTCTCTACGCCTTCGTTCGAACCAACAACGAAGTCTTGAGGATTGGATTGGTGGAGAAGATGAGACCTCCTTGACACTTGGATCACAAGTGCGCCAGCATCAAACAGAACACGCTTCTCCTACATCACCAAGTCCGTCCAATCAGAGTAGAAACAGTGTCGATGGTGGTCATTTGCATAGAGTCGAGATCGATCATCGAGAACAGTCATCGACGATTGTGAGTCTTCTGAAACAGGAAGATGTCCTCATCGATATTGTCGATCTGGATGTGGGGGATTTTCGGATAGGTGACCGTGTACTGATTGAACGAAAGACCCACAGTGATTTCGAGGACTCACTTCTCGATGGCCGTCTTTTTGGTCAGGCGAGCCGCCTAGCGAGTGCTTCTCCACACCCTCTTCTTCTCGTCGAGGGTACTGCAAGAGGTCAACGCTTTGTTCATCCTCATGCCCTTACCGGAGCACTTGCAGTCCTAGCTATCGATTTCGGCCTTCCAGTGATTAGTACTTCTTCAGACCATGAGACTGCCAATTTCATCATGGTTGTTGCCCAACGTGAGGTGGCTTATCTTCAGGATCTCAGTGAACTTGCCTCAAGAAAGGCCCGTGGTGCATTGAACAAGCACCGTCGTCTCTCACGTGACGCAGCACGTGCCGCTGTCGGTCAGACCCCTGCCGGTTTTCTCCACTTCGAGACCGAAATCGCTCCGGAAGGAACGATGACTCAGTTGATCGATGAGGCTGAAGCCATCGAAGCTGCCGCTGGCGCCCCCCTTTCCCCTTTGGCTCCGAAGCCTCCTCCCTCGCTCGGACTGGAGGCTCGAGCCCGTTCGACACATGCCATTACTATGTTGTCTCAATTACCTGGTATTGGGCCTGCGACTGCCGAAGCTCTACTTTCGACCTTCGGTTCCCTTCTCAGTGTGCTCGAAGCCTCTGATCAAGACTTGATTGACGCTATTTCACTTACGAAAGTCAGTCTTGAGGCCCTGGCAGCACTCCGTCCGGCCTGATCATCAGGTGCCGATGACCATCACGCGCGTACGCAGGTACGCTAAGCGATCAGGATACAATCCCAACGCGAAAGCGACGAGTTCAGGTAAGTGGACCACTGGCATATCGGTGTCAGTGTTCGTCGCTCGACCAGCCTTTACCTGATAGCCATCGAGATTGAGGTGTGAGAGGGGACAGGCAGATGCCATCACCCTCGCGCCATGTGTCTTCGCTTCTTTGATCACTTCAGCGGTCATCTTCAGTACGGTCTTCTCTTGCGAGAGGATGCTTGGGAATCCCACAGATCGTGTGCGGCCATCATAGGTGACAGTTTCAGCTCCAAGCACATCGAGCAGTTGTTCGAGGTATACTGGATTCCAAGGGTCATCATCTCCATTTGCGCCTGATTGTAGCATAGGTGCTCCATAATATCCTGCTATGGGGAAATCAAGTGAGTTGACGACGCGGGATTTGATGGTCTCCAGTCCGATATCCTCGACCAGAACGTGAAGAAGGTGGCGCATCCGTAATTCTCCTTTGAATCGCATTCCTGTTGTTCTCTCTAGCACCTCGTTAATCCGCTCCCTGAGTTCATCATCCTTCAGTAACGTGTCGAGGTCCTCCCACATGTTCCCTTGGCAGGTTGCACATGGTGTTAGGACATCGAGACCCTGTTGTTCGGCCATGGCGAATGTCCGTGCGTTGAGGGAGAGCTGTAGTTCCTCGTTCGCCTGCCGAATGACTCCTGCGCCGCAACATGCTGCTCCATCCATCGGAATCAGTTCGATGTCCAGTACAGGTGCAAGGGCCAAGACGGCGTCATTCACCTCTCTAGCCGAGGATTGGGCAGCACACCCGGGGAAGTAGGCGAACCGATGTACCATCTCATTTCACCTCAGAGTCGTTTCTCCAGTTCACTGAACAGCGCAACAACCTGATGGTGTTCGTCCACCTTGCTGTTGACGATCTTTGGCATCTTGCCGGGAGCGACGAATCCTTGGAGGTCTCGTACCGCTGGTGCTCCGTTGCGGCTGAATCCCGTTGCCATCCGTATAGTGACTCCTAGATTGCCTATCATGCCGAGTGGCCCAAGTGTCTGTACTGCGAGTATGGTCTCATTTAGCAGCCCAGATGATTTCACAGTCTTTGTGAACCACTTGACATGACGACCAGAGCGGCCAGAGAATCGATGCCTTGAGAGTGTGTTTCTGCGGGCTGCAAGGATGCCGGCAGCCGCTTGCTTGGCAGAGAAACCATGTCGAGCGAATGATGAGAGATCAGTTTCTGCAAACACTCCTCGGAGCTTGTGAGATAGGATCTTGTCGATGTGTCTATCTCCTTCCTTTGATGTCCGATCATCTTTCATTCGAGCCCAAAGATGCTGGAGGACTGGAGGGCTGGTCATTCTCGTAGAGTGTGGCACAGTGTCTGAGGCACAGTGCGCCAGCATTGGTGAGGGTTGGCGAGAGATGGTGTGAACCTCTGCTGCATTCAATGGGTCTGCCAGACCAATAATTGTTCCAGAAGCTGTACGCCGGCCTGCTTGGTTCAGGTTCCTCATCCATGGTTTGGCAGATGCAGTTGAGGATCGTATTGGCTGTGGATCGATCAATAGGTCACGAATAATGGGCAGTCCTCTGGGTGCTTGAATATCGAGGCGGCTGGATTGTGCGACCAGATCGACAAGGCGAATTCTATCGGCGACCACTAGGCGGCCATTGACGCGCACTACGCACCTCCCGTCGTGCCCGCTTCCATCACTTGGATGCAGACCTAGGCTGCCATCTATGTTCATCTGTATTTCAGATAGAACGTCGTAAAGTGTATCATTGCCAGGCCGATCCAGTATCTCTATCTCGTCAGTACCTACCGTCCTATCCTCTGGATCATAACGATGCAAGATGAGCGTGGCATTCACTCTTTTCAATTCAAGGTCGGGGACAGTGAATGGCTGTAGTGCTCCAAGAATCTGAACTTCACCTTCACCAACTTCACTGACAACTTCCTTTGGCGCCTTCGTGGGTCGGAACAGACCGGTATCTCCTATCTCGAACTTGATGACGTCGACAGGACATTCCTCAGCAGCGTCTTGTATTAATTCAGTGAATTCTGGAAACATGACTGCAGGTCGAATGACACATGTGTCGTCCTGAACATCGAATACCTCGGGGTTGACTCCTTCGCATGCGTCACAGGTGATGCACCCTTCCTCAATCCATACTTTGACAACTCCCATGACACCGGACGGCTCCAGCGGGGGTAGTTCCTCTTCAACCTCCTCTTCGGCCTCGACACTTCCTGAATCCGCAGGCGTGGCTGCAACGGGTTCTGGTTCCGCGCTTTCCGTCGGCGTGCTCACTTCTTCACTCTCCTCCTCAGGCGTTTCAGCACCGACGAGGGCGAATTTGATCACCTCGACTGGACAACCTTCCGCAGCATCCATGATATCGAGAGCCAGACTTGTTCCAACTTCTGCTTTGAGGTGTGATTGGCTGTCGAGATTCTCATTGAAAGTGCCATCTTCGCGCACTTCTGCCTTGATGAAACAGGAATCTTCGGTAACAGAGAATACTACGGGACAGGTTTCCTCACAAGCATCACAAGTAATGCACCCTTCTTCAATCCAGACCTTGAGGATCGCCGTCATGTCTTACCTGTCCCCCAGTCATGTTGATACCCGAGTGTAGAGCACTTGAAGGTTATCGGATGAAAGACCAATCCTCACATGTCGCCGAAGTCTTCCTCTCCACCCATCGTAGACGTACTCGCAGAGATTACATCATCTATGCGCAGAATCATGATCGAGGTCTCAGTGGCAGAAAGCAATGCTTGTTCAACAACGCGGGAAGGCTCAACCACATCATTGGCTAACATGTCCTGCACGCCAACTTCGTTGACATCGACGCCACTGGTCGAGCTACCCTCGGCATGTGCCTTACGCAACTCGATCAGTGCGTTCACAGGATCGATGCCTGCATTCTCGGCAAGGGTTCTTGGGATGACCTCTAGAGCTGTAGCGAAGGCTTCGATTGCCATCTGCTCGCGTCCCCCGACACCCTCGGCGTATGTTCGCAGGTGGCGTGAGATGGATGCCATTGTAGCTCCTCCTCCCGGTACGACGCGCCCATCCTCCCATGCGACTGCAGTGACTCCTCTAGCATCGATGAAGGCTCGCTCGATTTCATCGACCACATGTTCGGTCCCGCCACGCAGCAGGACTGACACTGACTTTGCGTCCTCGCAACCGGTAACAAAGACCATGTCGCTGTCGCCGATACGGCGTTCCTCGACGCGTTCGGATGTTCCTAGTTCCTCACTCGATAAATCATCGAGATTGGTCACGATACGTCCTCCTGTCGCCTTTGAGAGTGCTTCCATGTCTGATTTCTTCACTCGACGTACGGCAAAGATGCCCTTGCGTGCCATGTAATGTTGTGCTAGGTCATCTATGCTCTTTTGACAGAGCACTACATTCGCCCCAGTCGATGCGATATGGTCGATGAGGTCTCGAATGTATCCTTCCTCCTCTGCAAGGAATTTTGCCAGCATGCTAGGATCAGTGATCTGGATTTTTGCATCAACTTCGGTTTTCTTCACCTCGATACCCGAGTTGATCAGCGCGATTCGCGCATTGCTGACCGAACGGGGCATTCCTGCATGGACCTTCTCCTTGTCGAGTATGATGCCGTCGACAAGTGTGCTATCCTTGATTGAGCCACCTTGCCTCTTGAGGATCTTGATGTCATCGAGGCTCGCTTCTCGTCGTCCATCTTCAATCGAACCGACTGCATTGATTGCCCCGATGCAGATGTCTGATAGGAAGGCTTTCACAGCTTCAGCAGATTTCCCAGTCAACGCTGTCTTCGCGACCTCTTTGAGCAAGCGTTGGTCATCCACCTCGACATCGATTCCGAGTGTCTGTAGATGTTCGGTAGCCTGTTCTACTGCGAGGCGAAAACCTTCGCAGATCACAGTAGGGTGGACGTTCTGCTCAACGAGATCCTCACTTCTTTTCAGCAATTCTCCAGCGAGGACAACAGCAGTGGTCGTACCATCGTGACAGTGCTGCTCTTGGGTTTTCGCGATCTCGATGATCATCTTCGCTGCAGGGTGTTCGATGTCCATCTCCTTCAGAATGGTTGCACCATCGTTGGTGATCACTACATCTCCCATGCTGTCAACGAGCATCTTGTCCATGCCCTTTGGACCCAATGTGGACCTCACAGCGTCGGAAACTGCCTTTGCAGCCGCTATATTATTCTCTTGAGCCGACCGGCCACGTGTTCTTGTTGAGCCTTCCTTCAGGATGAAGATTGGTGTTTGTCCCCCTGTGTACATGCCTTCCACCTTTCGTCGGGGAAATGCTCCTCGATTTCAAACCCTCGGTGCACAGTGTGCAATCAGACGTCGCCACCCTGCTCTAACCACTGTTCCCCGTAGTGCTCCCATTGGTCCATTGTCCATCCATTAGGGAGTCCTGAATCAGGTACGGGTGGTCCCTTTGATTCCGGTGCAGCCGTCTCAGTAGGGGCTGCTGCCTCTATGGCCGAGACATCAGGTGCAGCATCGACCGAATAGGATGAATCAGCAGCTGGCGAATAATCTACGAGTGACCCATAGTCATCCTCCTCTTCACCACTCTTGAGGACACCGAATAGGATGACCACCAGAACCAGAATAATCACTGTCATCACGACCCATTGTACTCCGGCCCAGACTGCAGCGCCGGAGACGATTGGTTCAGTCTCACCTGCTAATTCACTTTCTGCAGTTTCATCCGTCGGTCCCGTATAGGTGACTGAGGCATTGACAACAACGTTCCCTACACGTGTCGCGATTCTCAAGACCACGTCGGAGGCCTGGGGGTCACCTTCGAGCCGATCCCATTTTTCCTGAGGGATCTTGACGTACAATACCCATCGCTCAGTCAGACCAGGCTTGACCAGGGCGTTATTCCTAGTCTCTCGAATACTGTGAGGTTCTGCGAAATCGAGATTCCCATCATCCGAGTCCCAACTGATATCTGCCAGCGAGATGTCCTGTGCATCGGCATTGCTGATGGTGAATGCGAGTTTGATCCATGTATCTGGGGCAGTGATGACATTCTGTAGTGGAGATCTCACATCGAGCAGTTTCAGATGGTTGCCCACGTTAATCGGTGCTAAGATCTCAGCATTTGCTATTGGGTCGCTTCTTGATCGAGCGATGAGTGAGAGGGTGTATTGTCCCTCAGCAACACCTTCGTTCACCTTGATGCGGATAATGACGTCACCACTGATGCCTTCGTCCAGAGTGAGCAAGCCGTCGGTGGGCAGCATGATGGTGGCTTTGATTCCATCAGGGGTATCTGGAATGACCTCGATGGTATCACGGGTGTTGCCGAGATTAGTGACCTTGAACAACCAATCTTCAGAATCACTGTCCTTCGACGATGAGAAGAAGTGCACTTGGTCGAAGTCAGATGAAGTTTCGATGGATACCTTCCGAGTCTCCGAAACGGTGAGGAGATAGGTGTCGAGTCCAGCTTGGCCACTGATCAATGTCGGTGAAGCTGCGAGATTGAGGTTATAGGTCCCTGAAGGAACACCTGATGGGATTGTGTAGGTCGCTGTGATCAACTCAATACCTTGTGGCGTGATCGGTGAAGTCTCCGATCGAGAAAGTTCGGTTTGAATCGTTGGTGCTCCGTCAGGCACATTCGCTCCAATGAGTTCGTCAGTTGTGATGAGGTTGAACACCTCTATGTCATTGCCGAGGTTCTTGATCTGCCACTCGATCTCAAATGTCCCTCCATTTGCAGGTGCAGATTTCCCCTGCTCGGTGTTGTAGGAGACCTCTGCCCGGATTCCTCCTTCACGCCAGACTCCATCCGCTCCTTTGTTGGCATGTGGAACCTCGATGTCGATAGGAAGGCTGACTCGATCACCCTGCCGATCGACATCCTGTGCATAGAGCGTCAGACGGTGTTCTCCAGGTGCTGCATCGGCTGGAAGCGAAATCCTTGCTGAGAACAGGAAATCCTCGGTTCGATTGAGCAACATAGGCTGCCCGAGTGTCGAGTTTCCGTTCTCAGTTCTGAATTCAACATCACCACCCAGTTCCCATGTGGAATTTGAGAATTTGTGTGAAACTGTGAATTCACCATCAGCGTTACCCACGTTCTCGATGTGATACACTCTATCGATCGCCTGACCAGGTAGTCCCGAGATTCGAAGACCACTGCTTGGTCCGGTTGATACATCTGCCCGTAGTCTTGGCACGAGTGTCTCCTCGACAGTGATGGGATAGTTGATTGATGCCTTGTTATCTCCACCAAGGACTGATTCATTGATCCAGATCGACCAGACACCTTCCTGGGCAGGAGAACTGGCTGGAACGGTCATTGTGACGTTGAAATGGAGTACCTCTTGCGGCTCGATTTTGTCCAGTGGAACGTTGCCCGATGTGCTTGGCGAATCTGCGACCTCGATTCGCATCTGGTTGTTGAACGCGATCGAAGATGTGCGTGAATGATAGGACTCGACCATGGAGACGATTCTCAGGTCCTTATCCTCGTAGGCGTTGGTCATGAGTTGACAATGCACTCGCGTGATATCATCGGGTGAAAGGCTGTAACCCGAATTTTCACCGTTGCACGTCAGATCGACAGTGAAGTAGGGAACACGTTCTATTCCGAACATGTAGAATCCGTCCACGACCATTCCAGTGGTCGAAGCGGAACTGTCGGACTTGAAGCGATAACCAATCTCATACTGGTAGTTCTTCAGGACATTCGTCAGATCCCAGGTCTCCATGGACCAAGCCCCATCGCTTGCAGAGAAATTGTGGTAGGCCGTCTCTCCAAAGTAGTCGACGTAGAAGCCGACCTGATCGCTGGGATCCACACTTCCTATCGTCCAGCCCGCAAGTTGGATGCTGGTGAATCTGCTGCTGTCGAACCAGAGTTTGCAATACTGTGCATTGACACCAGGTAGTTGCCCGAAGCCTATGCCTGTTCCGAATTGAGGGTGTTCGTCGTCCTCAGAACCACAACTTCGCTGAACTTCCAAGAGCCATCCGAAGGCCAACCAATCGTCTGCAAAACTCACGTAGGTCTGGTCAGGTCCTGGAGAATGTCTCCATGCATTGGTTCCGTCTCTGACGGTGGTGGATTCAGATTTCCAGTTTCCTTCCTCACCTGTGTTCGGATTGTAGTTGGCCATGTATGCCTCATGAGGCTCGACAGAGCTTAGTGCATCGATGTCACTGAGTCCGATGGCGACGGCTACAAGGCGTTCCTTCACATTGTTCAATCGATCATCAAATGATTCTCCTGAGGTCGAGACCGTGGCTCGAAGTGTCCAACCACCTGTGACAAGTCCATCGGCTGAGAGGATGCTGTGAGCAGCCTCGGGCGTCCATTGGATGTCTTGGTAGATGGCTTGTCCGACACCAGCGAAACGAATCTGTCGGGTATGGGTCTCAGCCACGACTCCAAGTGGATGGACTACCTCAAGCGTCACCGTAGCATCCACTTCATCGGGTCCAGTGAGCAACTTCGAAGAGACGCGTATGCCGTATGTCTCTCCTCGTTCAGCAATAGTTGCAAGAGAATTGTCACCTTGAGTCCATTGTGCGAGTTCCTTCGATGCATTTCCAACGGTGATCGAGAGGAGTTCTAAGTCGATTGTCTGCCGCCCGCTGGTCTCCTGTGCACCGACGGGTGCGACGACGCTGACAAAGCACAGCATCACGGCCATGAGGATTCCTGAACGTCCTCGGTTGCTCGTCATCAACCTTCCACTCAAAGCCGCTGATTAAAGGTCACCGGGATGACGTGCATCCCCCTCTTTCAGAAACACCACTCTTCACATCCTATCGCCGCACGGCTCTAATGGCAGGACGTCGTAGGGATGGCGTGGTCGTTGCAAAGGATGTGATTGACCGCGGTCGAGTCGCACTCTCCATCGTTCTGCACATGATCATCACGCCGATTCTTGCATTCTCGATTACCTACCTCGTGAACCTCGAGGCCAACTCAGATAGCATCACGTTAGGCATCAATCGTGTCGAGATCGTCTGGGTCCTTGTCGCTGCTGCCACCTCAGCCGCATTGGCTTTTGTCCTAGCGGTCGTCACTGGTGGCTACACGCCGGCCTGGGTTGCGGAAAGGGGTGGGTGGTTGGGCTTCACTAGACTTGTTCGGCACGGTAGGAGCCCACAACGTATCCTCAATGCTCAGGAGCATCTCAAGACCTCTGGACACGGACGCCTAGTCTCCTCGGTTCGTCACCGCAGGGAGCGTTCAACCTTGGCTGAAGCGTTCGGTGGACTTCAGTTGATAGCGGCCCCTTTTCAGTTCACGCTATCGATAATCCCCATCTTGATCGTCACTTCGATGCCTGATGAATGGCTACGGGAGGGTCGGTGGATGGAAGCAGTAGTGATTGTCTATCTGGTCACGTTGACTCTGATGATCCGCGTCTTTCCACATGTTGCCTCTCGTTTCGTCAGCACGGCCGTCCTTGCCCGTCGTTGGTTCATCCGCATTGCTCGCTGGTCGTGGGTCGGACCTCTGTTGTTCCTTTGTGTGCTGACTCGAATGCTAGTGCCGACTGCCATTGATGTGCTTGATCCGAATATGCCTGAGGCCGACCTCTTGCTCACCGAGCGTACACTGGCTGAGATTTTCGGGATACCGGTTATCATTCCTGCTTCAGCCTTCCTCGATCTTCTCATCGCTCTCTCTGTGTTGCCTTTCACTGTCTATACTGCCTTGGCAGTCATTACATCTGGAAGGCGAAGTTTCCCAACATGGTGGAGTGACCCTCTCAATCCTCATCCTGAACTTCATGAGGATGAATTAGATGACTCAGAACCATTGCTGGAACCACCTCTTGGGGATGGTGAGTTGCAGTTAGAATCAGATGTTGCTTCGTCCTTGGATCGGGTTGAAGAAGAAGTCTCTGAATCGGATGAATCAGTCATTGCTCAGTTCGAGCCGTCCACAGATGACTCTTGATGAGGATGTCCATCATCGAGGAGCACTCTAACAAATCCCATCGCTCCATCTGGACGTTGTCGTCCAAGGGCCGGCCGAAGCATGTCAAGATGTTTCATTCCACATCCGCTGCATCGCACCGAATCGTGTGTCCAGACCATATCCGGATAGTCGCAGCATTCAATGTCGTCACTGTCAGCGATGACTTTCAGCTGGCGCGCCATCTCAGCCGTCCAAGGACGTGGTTCTAATCCTAACAATCGCCCTGCTGCTGTCCAACCACTTGTGACAAAACCCCCTAGTAGGAATCCCCCTCCGAGGCTCCACAGTCCAAAACCGAACATCGTACAAAGGAGTAAGGCGATAATCCCTGCTTGTCGCCAGATTTCCTCCATGGCGCTCAGTCGGCGCAGAAGGTGGTCATCGACAGGAACCGGTAATGGGTAAGCTGGTAGATTTCTTGTCGACATGAGTCTGTACGGAATCAGCCAAGTGAGTCGCGGCAACACCCACCCAACAGCTGCACCCAGTGTGATGATCAGTGCAGCTACAATGAGTTCGATGAGTGCCAGTGGATCACCTGAGCCTGCTGAGTGTTATTTCCATGAGGTCCATCCCACGTGCGATATTCTCGGTCGTTGTGGTATACGCGAACCTTAGATGCCCCTCACCCGATGGTCCGAAGGCCGAACCCGGTGAGCATAGAATTCCTCCTTTCAGGAGTTCGATGGCGAGGTCCTCGGAAGACAAACCTCCTATGCTGACCTTGGGAAAGACGTAGAACGCTCCTCGTGGGATACGACAGTCAACGCCATCCATCGCATTGAGTCGAGCACAGATCAGGTCTCTTCTCTCGGCGAATGCAGCTGCCATCTTTGCAGGGTAGTCCTTTGCTTCAGTCATCGCAGTGAGTACCGCATGCTGCATGGCATCGTTGCTACAGGCTGCCATGTAGTATTGCATTTTGATGATCTGCTCCATGGCTTCACTCGAAGGTGAGAGCACGTAGCCTATACGCCACCCTGTCATGGCGAAGGTCTTCGAGAAGGAGTTCACCATCAACACGTGTTCGTACTGCTCTGTGAGGAAGGAGACGTGAGGTTCGTCGAAGATGATCTGGTCGTATACTTCATCCGTTATCACCCATAAATCGTGCCGGCGAGCAAAATCAAGCAACTCATCTCGCTGTTCAGGTGTCACGGTCGAACCTGTCGGATTCGATGGAAAATTGACCAGAATGGCCTTTGTCGAGGGCTCCACGAGTTGCTCGAGTTCCTCGAGACGTGGTATGAAATCCTCCTCGTGACGACATGGGTAGAACAGGCCGCGCCCTCCTGAAAGAATCACGTCTGGGCCATAGAGAGGAAAATAGGGTTCGGGAAGCAGCACGCTGTCTCCTGGGTTGACAATCACCATCATGCAGTTCAGCAGTGCGTTCGTTCCGGACATGGTCATGCATACATTGCTCTCATCGAGATCCGGGCGTTGCTGGTGCCAACTCTCAGCGATCAATGCTCGAAGTTCTGGTAGACCTGCGGTGGTCGTGTACTTGTTCTTACCTTCTCGCATCGCACGATGGAAGGCTTCGACTGCGACTTCAGGAGGCTGGAAGTCAGGCTCTCCAAGCCCGAACATGATGGTGTGTTCACCTGCCATATCGAACATCTTTCTGACGCCTGTTGGTTGGATGGCGCCAGCACGTGTCGAGAACGTGGGCATGGGTCTGCGGCGCTTTCTGACCTTTTCAATGCCGCGTCCAGCTCGTCCTCACACCTCTGGGGAGGGATTATGCCGTGCCCTTGAGTCCAAGGTATGAGCAAGATGGCGGATGCTCAGGGATACTACGACGGTCTTCTTGGACAGGGGTATACTCCTGAACAGGCAGTTGCGTTCACTAAGCAATACTTCCCTGATTTCACCCCTCCCGCTCTGGATGTTGCACCGGTCGAAACATTTGAGGTTGACGAAGGTGTTGCAGAGAGCGTTGCTGACGAGCACGGAATCGATGCGTCATTTCTGCTTGAAACCGCTCGTCATTTCGATGCTGATTCAAATCAGATTCTCGATGTTGATGAGTTGCAAGCAACTGCAGCTGCAATGACTCGTGTCGATGTTCCTGCAGTTCCAGTTGGCCTGGCCGATGCTCCCCCTCCTGTACCCGTTGGACTTGCGCAGACTCCAGCGATGTCTCAGCCTCTTGCTGCAGCGCCCACTACGGCTGCAACCATCCAAAACACGGTAACGACAACAAAATCCTCACAACGACCTAAGAACAAGATGACAGCCATCATGACAGGTTTCATTGGATTCACGGGAGCAGATCGCTTCTTTCTCGGTTACATCCTTCTTGGAGTCATCAAACTGGTTCTATTCATCCTCGGCATTGCCCTCAGCGTCATGTTTGCAGGGCAGCCAACCGTGCTCATCGCCTATCTTGTGCTGACTGCAGCTGGGATGTGGTGGCTCGTTGATCTGATCATGATCGTCACTGGACGTGTCCCAGATTCAACGGGCACGCCTCTGCTTTGAATGCGAGAAATTTACCCTCGGGTTTTTCACGTTCGCTCGATATAACTTCGAAGTTCTTCGATCTCGATTGTTCCATTCTCATCCTCATCAAGTGTAGTGATCAGAGCAGCGATCTGAGGGGGGCCGATGCTAGCTACACCTAGATTCTTCAGTCCCGCTTCGAACTCGAAATGGTTGATGTGCCAATCTGCGTTGATGTCGAAGAAACGAAATGCA